>JALRCN010000094.1 GCA_023257295.1 Nitrosomonas sp.
CCAGTTGCGTTACCTTCCAGATTCGGGTTTGGTAGAGCCGCCAGATTTCCTGACGATCCAGTAAAGTTAAGCGGGTGCGTTTATGTATGTTCATCTACAGCATTCTCCCAAATACTGTAAACAACGCTAGAAATTCTTACAGCTTATCTAAGCTAATCTACTACAGCCCCATTTTTAAAGTGTAAATAAGGCATAATCGCAAGGGAATCGGCTATCGATAAAGTGGGAAGAGCGTTAGATGATTAATAACATAAAGATGATACGCCAAAGCGGCATAGCAGCTTTGGTTGCGGGAATAATTGCTTGTCATGCGATGGCGCAGGAGGCTCCGCAACCGCGCTTGCCGACGGTTGAGTTGATTGCGGGTATGTATGTGATTCAGGCAGAGGTTGCGCAAACGCATCGCGAGCACAGCATGGGGTTGATGCATCGTAGCGCGATGGAGGTTAATGAGGGCATGTTGTTTGTTTATGAAGCGCCGCAGATACGCTGCTATTGGATGCGAAACACGTTGATTCCGCTGACGATCGCATTCATCGGCGACGACGGTGCGATTGTCAATTTGAAGGATATGCAGCCGCTGGACGAGCGTTCGCATTGCTCGAGCAAGCCGGTGCGCTATGCGTTGGAAATGAATCAGGGCTGGTTCGACGAACGCGGCATCAAACCCGGCTTCAAATTGCGCGGCATACCCGTTGTGCCCGCCGTTTTTCCTCAATGATGGACGATTCGATGCTGTGTTGGCACGAAGGCGGCGAAGATAAATCCGCACATTGGCGTTGCGAGAAAGGCTTGATGCCGCCGAAGCGCGTGCAAGTTATCGACGATCGCATGACCGCCGATACCGCATACCGTTTGGCTTGCGAAGGCACGGCACTGTTGTGGCGCGGGGATTTTCAGAATGCGCGGCTGTTGTTGCAAGCGATTGCGCGGCGCGCGGATAAGAAAAAAACGGAACGCAAGAAAACATCGGCTACGCTATCGCCTGCGGATGTTTTTCACCGCCATCGGCTAGCGCAATCGCAGCGTGCCCGTATCTTGGAAAAGTTATTGATTCCTTTTTCAGCAGATCACACTATTCCGCTACGTCGTGCACCGGATGTGCGCGTAGCGTGTTTGGAGTCGTATGGCCCGGTTGCTGAGCCTTATGTCGTTTCGCTGCGTGAGTTGCTGGGGTTGATCGGGGCTTACGAGTGGCGCAAGAAAGGTATTGCGGTTCCGGCATTGGATATCGCAATTCATCCGCATTACGGCGTTTTTGCGCCGATTCGCAGCGAATACGTCAAATTGGTCGTGCAAGCTGCGCCGCACAAACTGTTGGCGACGTACCCCGTCGCATTCGATATCGGCACAGGGACGGGCGTATTAGCCGCCGCATTGGCATTGCGTGGCATCCAACATATTGTTGCAACCGATTGCGATGTGCGTGCATTGCGTTGTGCGCGCGATAATTTGGTACGCTTGCATCTGATGGATCGGGTTGAGTTATTGCAAACAGACTTGTTTCCACCGGGTCGAGCGGCTTTGATCGTGTGCAATCCGCCGTGGATTCCGGCACGGCCCAGTTCGCCGCTCGAACACGCAATTTTCGATCCGGACAGCCGCATGCTGCGAGGTTTCTTGCAAGGATTGAGCGGTCATCTTTTGCCGGATGGCGAAGGCTGGTTGATCCTGTCGGATTTTGCCGAGCATGTGGGATTGCGGTCGCGCGAGGAATTATTGGCGATGATCGATGCGGCCGGGTTGCAGGTATTGGGCAAAACCGATACCAAGCCCAGTCATCCGCGCGTTTCGGATGCCGCCGATCCACTGCATGCCGCCCGTGCGGCGGAAACCACCTCGTTATGGCGACTGGCGGCAAAATAACCGATAATGAATCCATTATAAATGAGCCGACGGGATTGACGATGCCAGACGATAATCACACAAAAATTGACAGGGCTATTGCACAGAAAAGTCTATACGGCATGTTGGATGAGCCTACTTTCTCGGGCGTATTGTCGTTCATGCGGCGCAATTACACCAAGGATTTAAGCGGTGTCGATTTGGCGATCAGCGGCATACCGCTGGACTTGGCAACCAGCTACCGTCCGGGCACACGTTTGGGGCCGCAGGCCATTCGCGTGGCGTCGGCGGAAGTTGCTTCGCTCAAACCCTATCCTTGGGGATTCAATCCGTTCGGAAAGCTTGCCGTGATCGACTATGGCGATTGCTATCTCGACGTGCACAATCCGATGACGATACACGAAGCCATTGCCGATCATGCCCGGCATATTATGGCATCCGGCGCGCGTATGCTGACGTTCGGCGGCGATCACTCCATAACTTATCCGCTATTGAAAGCGCATGCGGAAAAATACGGCGCGCCGCTTGCGTTGATTCACTTCGATGCGCATAGCGACACCTGGCCGGACAGCTCGCCCGGTTCGCTGAATCACGGTACGATGTTCTATAAAGCCATTCGCGACGGCTTGATCGATCCCAAGCACTCGGTACAAATCGGTATTCGCACCTGGAACGATAACTTTCTCGGTATGCACATCGTCGATGCGACTTGGATGCATCGGCACGGCACCGATGCCGTGGTCGGTGAAATCGAACGATTGGTCGGTAACCGTCCCGCTTATTTGACTTTCGATATCGATTGCCTCGATCCGGCATTTGCGCCCGGCACCGGCACACCGGTATGCGGCGGACTTTCCACTGCGCAAGCGTTGGCAATTTTGCGCGGATTGACCGGCTTCGATCTGGTCGGTATGGATATCGTCGAAGTTTCTCCACCTTACGATCATAGCCAAATCACCGCGTTGGCTGCGGCACATATCGCTTGCGACTTGATTTGCCTGCTGGCCAAGCGCAAGGCGGACGGGTTGTTGTAACCCACGGATGCGATGACGCCGGATTACTGGAAACAAGCTTGCCAAGCATTATCTGCACGCGATCCGGTTATGCGGCAACTGATCGCGCAATTTGCCGATGCCTCGCTGGAATCGCGCGGCTGCGCATTCACGACGCTGGCGCGTTCCATCGTCGGCCAGCAAATCTCCGTTAAAGCCGCTGAAAGTATATGGCAAAGAGTCATTACCACGATTCCCGATATCACGCCGCAAACCATCGTCGCTGCAGAGCAAGAAATGCTTCGTGCCTGCGGTCTCTCTGCGCGAAAAGTAACTTACTTGCACGATTTGTCGCGCCACTTCACTGACGGGAATTTGCGCGAAACCGCCTGGGCGGATATGGACGATGAAGCCATTATTGCGGACCTGATCAAAGTCAAAGGCATCGGTCGTTGGACAGCCGAAATGTTCCTGATTTTTCACCTGCAACGTTCCGATGTGTTGCCGCTCGACGACATCGGTCTGCAACGCGCGATTAGCCAGCACTATTTCGATCGACAATCGGTCGATAAAAAAACCATCATCGAATTGGCCAAACCCTGGCGGCCCTGGCGCTCGGTCGCGACATGGTATTTGTGGCGCAGCCTGGATCCATTGCCTGTAGCGTATTGAGTCTACGCCCCCTTAGAGGCGTTGAAAAACTATCTGCGCTGCCATTGCGGTGTTAAAAACAGGCTCAAAATGCTCAGTTATTATGCATAAACTGCGCTTTTTCGCCTGTTTTTGCCTTGCATTGGCTGCCTCAGAAACGTTTTTCAACGGCCTGTTAGATAAGTAAGTGGCTCGTTTGCTTGACAATTGCAATTTCTGGCTTGCGCAATTACACTTCGCTTTCAATTGGATGCAATGGAAATATCGCAAAAAAATAAAATCCAAATTTTATCGTTGCCTTTGCTGGCAAACCAGGAGTATTAAAAACATGAGTAATGCACTCTCAATTTTTAACAATCGAGGGCAAGATCGTCGAAAAGGCATGCCGTTTTTTTGTCCTTATCACTTGGGCATTAAACCTGGCAGACGAACGGCGGAGCGCCGAACGCTAAAAAGGGGAACACCCGAATATGTAGACCATTATGCGGGACACTTGATGCTGTGTGCCATTGCTATTTTGTTTTTGAGTTTTCTCGATGCTTGCCTCACACTCGATATCCTGGCAGGTGGCGGCGAGGAGGTCAATTGGTTTATGGCGGTGTTGATTGAAGACAGCGTTGAGAAATTCATTGCCGTCAAACTGGCACTCACCGCGCTTGCCTTGATGCTGCTCGTTATTCATCATAATGTGCAGCTGGCCGGGAAAATTCGCGTGTGGCATCTCAAGTATATGATTCTGGCAGGCTATGGCACATTGATTGGATATGAATTGATTTTATTAACTTTAATCATCGTGTGAAGCGCCCCGGACTGATCTCATCCGAAAAGTAGATTGCTTCCGCGCATAATTCCTTCTCTCTTGCCGCGACAAAGACGCCAGCAAGAGTTGAACGCGGTTTTGGGTTAAAATAGTTGCACTGCGCCTTGTGCGGCACAATTAACCTGATACTACTAGAATATCCTTGGAAAACATACTCGTCCCCGACCAATCGGTTGCGTCGATTCCATGCCAACGCGCGCTCGTGTTTGCGCCACACCCCGACGATGAAGTATTCGGCTGTGGCGGGGCTATTATGCGCCATATTGAGCAAGGCGCCGTCGTTCACGTCATTATCGTATCCGATGGCGCATATGGCATTAGCGAAGATCAAACAGCCGCATATATTTCGCAGCGTCAGCAAGAGAGCATTGATGCAGGGCGGATACTCGGCTACGGTTCTCCGGTTTTCTGGCGATACCGGGATCGGCAAATCCGCTATGATGAAAAGCTGATTCAGGAAGTATCGGCAGCCATCCGAGAAACGGATGCAGACTTGGTTTATGCACCATCGGTTCTTGAAATGCATCCGGATCACCGCATGCTGGCGATGGCCGTTATCGAAGCGGTCAGGCGCATCGGCAAACATATACGCATTCTGCTATATGAGATCGGCGTACCGCTACACCCCAATCTATTGCTCGATATCACAGGCTTGATGCCGCGCAAAAATGCCGCAATGGAATGTTTTGTTTCTCAGAATGAAAAACAACGCTACGATCTTCATATTGCATCGCTGAATCGTTATCGCACTTATACGTTGCCAGCCCATGTAACTGCCGCCGAAGCTTTCAACCTGATTCCGGCCGAGGAGCTGGCGAACGATCCGCTCAAGCTCTATCGGTCGGAACATTCCCGCCAAAAAGCGATGGGGCTTCCGCTCGACAGCAGCGATTTGCCGTTGGTCAGCGTTATTGTCCGCAGCATGGATCGCTCGACCTTGTCAGATGCACTGGATTCCATCGCTTTACAGACTTACCCGAATGTCGAAGTTGTCATCGTCAACGCGAAAGGTGCGGGGCATCGGGCGGTTGGAGCGTGGTGCGGGCGTTTTCCAATGCGAATGGTTGAAAAAACCGAACCGCTAAACCGCAGTCGTGCAGCCAATGTTGGCTTACATGCTGCAAAAGGAAGTTATCTTAGCTTTCTCGATGATGATGATTTATTTTATCCCGAACATATTGCAACCCTAATTACTGTATTGCAAAACCATACCAGTGCACGTTGTGCGTATACGGGCATCAAGGTTGAGCACTATCGCGACAAGCATCTAGAAATTATTACCGAATTTAATGAACCATTCGATCAGCACCGTTTATGGGGAAGAAACTTTATCCCGATACACGCCGTATTGTTCGAGCGATCTTTAGTTGCTAAAGATCAATGCGGTTTTGACGAGGACCTGGATGTTTTTGAAGATTGGGATTTTTGGATTCAGCTGGCACAATACGGTGAAATGGTGTATGCCGACAAAATTACCGCTGTCTATCGTAATTATGGCTATTCCAATCTTGGCCTTAAGCAAAATGAAAGCTTTTTAAGAAAATCCAGAGGCAAGGTTTTCGAAAAATGGAAAAAAATATTATCTGGGGAGCAATTAGATGATTTGATCGAGTATCGGGAAAAAATGATTGCAGATTTGCGTGCACAATCGGCAAATAATGCGCGATTAATTACTTCCCTGGAAGATCAGTCTCGGAAAGATGCTTTGATTATTGCGGATCGTGATAAAACTATTGATGATCGTAATAAAACTATTGATGATCGTAATAGAATTATTGATGATCGTGATAAAACTATTGATGATTTATTGCATTCAACCTCATGGAGAATCACGTCGGGTTTGAGATTCTTCTCCCGGTTAATGCATGGGGAATACGCCGCAGCTTGGCATGGTATACGCTGGAGAATTCTACCGTATCTAAAAAAAATCTATTGGAAATTGCCAATTTCTTGGCGTCGACAGACGGTGAATGTTGTATATCGCATCGCCGGGCCACTTTTCTCTGGATTGGGGCACTATAAAGCATGGCGAATGGGTAAGATAAACAGCACATTCGCTGATGTCAGTAATTTTCAAACTGGCATGACGGATCTTGCCGATATTTCTCCTTTACAGATTGCTCCAGGACGCATTGCAATCCATGCACATATGTTTTATGCGGATCTCGCTACGGAGTTTGCAGATTTCTTAAGCAACATGCCTTTTCCCTATGATTTATATGTATCGGTGCCTAACGAATCGGCACGGCTTATTTGCCAACAAGCTTTTTCTTCGTTGCCGCGACTGGAACAATTGATCATCGCCGTTGTGCCAAATCGAGGACGCGATATTGCGCCGATGTTGTGTACCTTTGGCGACTCATTACTGCAGTATGAGTATATTGCGCATATACACAGTAAGAAATCGCTCTACAACGATGGCGCAACCAATGGCTGGCGAGAATATCTGTTGACGAATTTACTGGGAAACGAGCAGCAAATCCGCAAAATTTTTACACTTCTCGCCAATGAAAATCGCATAGGGTTGGTTTACCCACAAAACTTCTCGGGATTGCCTTATGCCGCATATACCTGGTTATCCAATCAGGCTATGGGAAAAGCATGGTGCAATAAATTAGGCATCGAGCCTTTTCCAGTTGGATACTTCGATTTTCCTGCAGGTTCTATGTTCTGGGCGCGATCGGCAGCTTTGCGTCCCTTATTTGAAGCCGGGATTGGAATAGATGATTTTTCGCAAGAGTCAGGACAAACAGATGCTACCCTGGCGCACTGCCTGGAGCGATTATTGGTGCTGATAACCCGGAAAACAGGATTTAATGCGGCTATTCTTCGCGATCAATCCACGAACAACTGGTCACGCTGGCGTTTTGAGCAGTATTTAATGCAAACACCGGCAAGTATTCAAGATAGACTAAGCGATGCTTCAATACAGGTCGTTATCTTTGATATTTTCGACACGCTTGTGACGCGCCCATTGCTTTATCCAGAAAAAATCAAATCCATTATTGCGCAACAAGCCGGGACAATAACTGGAAGCGCTTATCTCGAATGCCGTGCCGCTGCAGAATCCCAGGCACGTCAAAAAGCTGGTAAGGATATTGGCCTTGATGCAATTTACAAGGAACTCGCAGTTTTATCCGGTTTGACGGCCGATTGCATCGAAAATTTGCGCCGCCTCGAAGAGGCAATAGAGTTGATAGCCGTAACACCGAGACCAGAGGTTATTTCCTTGTTAAATCTGGCCAAGGATCAAGGTAAGCGCATTTTGCTTGCCAGTGACATGTATCTGCCCAGATCGATTATCGAACTGATACTCAGAAATAACGGCATAACCGGATGGGATCAATTGTATTTGTCTTCGGAAATTGGCTTGCGTAAAGACACTGGGGATTTGTATCGTCATTTGCTGTTTGTTGAGCGTATAACATCCGATGCCGTTCTGATCATCGGTGATAATGAGCACTCCGATGTGCAGATACCCGGCAACATGAAAATGAATACCTTACATGTTCTGCGCCCGGTTGAATTGGCGCGCGCTACCCTCCGTATGGGGCCGTTGATTGAAAAGTCCATTCATCAGAATGACTTAAATGTTCAACTGACGCTTGGGGCCATTGTTCAAAAAAACTTTCAGCCACTAACATTTCCACAATTCGATCCATTTGATTTGGTTCCGGCTTCCCCACGAGCTATAGGCTTTACCGTTGTCGGGCCGCTGATTCTTTCCTTTGCGCAATGGTTGGCAAAAAAAGCGGCGGCAGATGGAATTAAGCGCTTGTTTTTTCTGTCACGAGAAGGACAGATTCTAAAATCGGTATACGACCGATGGACATCCAACGATTCTCGTGCCATTGCATCCGATTATCTTGTACTGTCTCGCCGTTCGGTGGTTGTTCCAATGATTTCAGGCCTCGAAGATATATGTGAAATAGCACGAGTCCGTTTCTTTTCCAATCAATTGCCGATGTTTTTGTCGGAGCGCTTTGGAATCACGCTTTCGTCAAATGAACTCGATGAGCTTGCCAAACGAAGACTATGGCCAAAAGACAAATTAGTGTCTGTCGAAGATCGAAATATTGATCACTTGATGCCCCTTCTTCGGGAATTGGAGAAAAAAATCCTCGATCAAGCACAAACTGAACTTCCCGGTTTGTTGGCTTATTTGAACAAAATGGGACTTGATCGCATCGATTCACCGGCGATTATTGATATCGGTTATGCCGCAACGATCCAAGGTCGTTTAAATCAGCTTACAAACAAAACAATACACGGTTATTATTTAATCACCGAGGAACGCGCGCAAAAAATATCTGAGCTATACAAGGTAATTACGCAGGGCTGTTTCGGACACTTTGTTAATGCTTTAATCGATCCACCGTTAATTTTCAGGAAAAGCTTTTCCATGGAAAAATTGCTTAGCTCCGACGATGCGCAAATTGTGTGCTACAAGTTGAATTCCGATGGCGATATCGTTCCGGAATTTCGCCAACTTGCCGATGCGGAAAAACAAACCGGCACAATTCGCGCTGAAATAAGACGGGGCATCATGGATTTTGTTGATCAAGCTATTGCAATGAGAGACAACCTTGCCAGCGATTATGTTGTTCCGCCTGAAATCGCAAAGGAATTATTCGAGATTTTTGTTAAACAACCTTCCCGTTCGGAATTGGATATTCTAAGTAAATTAACGCTTGACGATTATTATTGCGGTCGCGGTTTGGTAAATTAATCTGCGTTCGAACGATTGTTAATTAAAAGTTGGCGATGAAAAATCCATTAATCTCGATTGTCGTTGTCAATTACAATTCCGGCGAAATGCTATCCAAGGTGATGTCGGCGCTAGCGATACAAACCTGCCTTGATTTTGAGGTAATCGTAATTGACAATCACAGTACGGATAAATCTTGGCAAGTGGCGGAACGGACTGATTTTCCTTGCTATCTGATTCGTCTTGACGAAAATATTGGTTTCGCAGCGGCAAACAATCTGGCGATAGCCAATCATATTAAAGGTGAATGGATTTTTCTGCTAAATCCAGATGCCTATCCTGAACCGGAATGTCTGGAGGCCATTAATCGGCATATTGCAAGAATGCCAGGCATTGATTGTTTTGCATGCACTCTAATAGATGCGAATGATCCGGCACGAATTGACGGTATCGGCGACTGTTATCATGTTTCAGGATTGCATTGGCGCCATGGACATGGATCGCACGGCGCGATTATTCCTAAACAGCCTCTGCAAATATTTTCAGCCTGTGCCGCAGCAGCAATCTACCGCACGAAGACTTTCCAGCAATTGCAAGGTTTTGATGAGTCTTATTTCGCCTATTCGGAAGATGTCGATCTCGGCTTCCGGTTGCGTTTAGCAGGCGGTACTTGCGTACTCCTGCCAGACGCTCGAGTACACCATGTCGGTTCCGCAATAACCGGGAAGTCGAGTAACTTTTCTATTTATCATGGACACCGTAATCTCACTTGGACTTTTATCAAGAATATGCCAATGCCATTGTTGTTTTTTTTGCTGCCAATCCATTTTGCTATGATACTTTATATCGGTTTTATATTCGCTCTTACTGGTCGCCTCAAACCTTATGCACATGCAAAATGGGATGCATTTACGCAGTTAGGCCCGCGTTTGGTTGAACGCAAAAAGATTCAGCGTCGGCGAAGTTGTTCATGCTTCGATCTGTTGCGCATGATGCGCTGGTTGCCACGTAATCGGCTTTATAGATGATTGATCAACAAAAATACGCTCTCTTCTGGGATTGATACAGAATTGCCCATATCCGTCATTATCGTAAACTATAATTCCGGTTCTTTTCTGGTGAATTGTATTGCTGCCATCTACGAACTGGTTAAAGAAATCATTGTGATCGACAACGCTTCTACCGATTTCAGTTTATCTACATTAAAATCAAACCTTCCGATGGAAGGTCATCGGCTCCGAATCATCAATCTGAACCGCAATATCGGATTTGCCGCAGGTTGTAATAAAGGACTCTCCGTTTCAACTCAACCGTACATCCTGTTTCTAAATCCGGATTGCATTCTGAATCCTGATTCGTTGCACCGCATGGTCCAGGTAATGGAGTCTGGTCCTCAAATCGGTATGGTGGGCGGTTATTTAATTAATCCGGATGGCACCGAACAAGGCGGTGGACGGCGCGCGATTCCGACGCCGTGGCGGGCTTTTGTCCGCGCTTTCGGTTTGTATCGTTTAGCGAAATTCCGACCGCAACTCTTTTTTGACTTTCATTTGGATAAACAACCGCTGCCGCAAGCACCGGTTGAGGTGGAGGCAATATCCGGTGCGTTAATGTTAGTTAGGCGTGAAGCTATTGACGATGTGGGCACTTGGGATGAGGGCTATTTTCTACATTGCGAGGATTTGGATTGGTGTATGCGTTTCCGGCAAAGAAATTGGAAGATTGTTTTCGTGCCGGATGCGCCGGTTACGCATTTCAAAGGCGCTTGCAGTCAAGCGCGACCATTTTTTGTCGCATGGCATAAGCATCGCGGTATGCTGCATTTTTATCGCAAATTTTTCCGGCAGCAATATCCCGGTATTGTGATGGGTTTAATCACATTGGCCGTTTGGTTGCGTTTTGGCGCTATCGTGCTGTTTCATGCGATACAGGGCGGGTGCCGGATATTGAAACCGAAACATGAATGAACAACAGGTTGGATTGCTCGGTGCAACCAGCCTCACCGGGCAATGCTTAATTCGGCATTTGATTCAGAACGACTGGCGGATTACCGCATTTTCCCGCCAATCGATTGCGCAGGATGCGCTTTTGCACCGGCAAATTTCCTGGCAGCAGCTTGATCGAAACAAAATCGGCGCGGTATCGGGCGGTATCCCAAATTGGATTTGCGCCGCTCCAATCTGGATTTTGCCCGGCTATTTTGATTTTTTAGCTGCGCATGGTGTGCGGCGCATTGTCGCATTATCGTCGACAAGCCGCTTTACCAAAGACACTTCTTCCGATCCGCATGAGAGGAAAATCGCACAAAAGTTAGCGCATAGCGAAATACTTTTGCAAACATGGGCAAGCGCACATGCGATAGAATACGTCATTTTGCGTCCAACGCTGATTTATGGATACGGACGCGACAGGAATATTACCGAAATCGCAAAATTCATCCGACGGTTCGGTTTCTTTCCTCTGCTGGGGGGAGCCACAGGTTTACGACAACCGATTCATGTAGAAGATGTCGCTCTTGCATGTTTTTTCGCATTGAGTACTTTTAATTTGAAAAACCGTTCCTATAATGTAGCAGGAGGGGAGGCATTACCTTATCGCGATATGGTAAAACGGATATTCGAAAAACTCGACCGTCAACCGCGCATGCCGACAATACCGTTATGGCTCTTTCAGTTTGCCGTGCGGGGAATCGGATGTCTGCCGCGCTATCGGCATTTGACTTTTGCGATGGCGGAGAGAATGAATCGGGATTTGCAGTTTGATTATTCGGATGCACGGCGCGATTTGCATTTTTCTCCCAGGCCGTTTAATTTGACGACCGAAGATTTATATGGCGCAAACGAACAAAATTAACCAATTTCATACCGAATTTTAGGCCATACTTAATTAATCAGTGCCATTTTTTACGCGACGTTTATTCTATCTCTATCGATGAAACTCAAACTGGAAGCTCCGCAAAACGAACTTGCACAAGTTTTAGTCAGCTTTAAAAAAACCTTCAGAAATATCGGTGTTTTTAGTGCGATCATCAATATACTGATGCTCATGCCGGCCATTTACATGCTGCAAATCTACGACAGCGTGCTGAGCAGCCGCAATGAAATGACCTTGTTGATGCTGACGTTGATTATGCTAGGTGCTTATGTTTTTCTTGGCGCATTGGAGTATGTACGCAGTTTTATCTTGATTCGTGTCGGCGCACAACTCGACATGAAACTGAATAAGCGCGTTTATACCGCTGCCTTTGAAGAGTGCTTAAAAAAAGGCGATAGTAATGCAGGGCAAGCATTGAAAGACTTGACCAATATGCGGCAATTCCTGACCGGTAATGCATTGTTTGCTTTCTTCGACGCGCCGTGGTTTCCGATTTATTTAACCGTTATTTTTTTGTTTCATCCCGCATTAGGCTTTTTTGCACTTTTCGGGACCACTGTCATAATCGTATTGGCTTATATTAACGAGAAAATTTCCCATCAACCTCTGTCAGAAGCGAACTCGATGGCGGTTGCATCCACCAATGTGGCTTCCAATAACCTGCGCAATGCAGAAGTCATCGAGGCCATGGGTATGCTGCCAAATATCCAATCGCGTTGGTACAAATTGCACAGCCGTTTCCTTAGCTTGCAAGCGGAAGCCAGCGAAAAAGCGGGCGTTGTTACTGCGCTATCCAAATCTTTCAATATGGCGTTGCAATCGCTTATATTGGGCGTGGGGGCTTTATTGGTGTTGGAAGACAGTATTACCCCTGGAATGATGATTGCCGCTTCCATTTTATTCGGCAGAGCCGTTGCGCCAGTGCAATTATTGATCAGCGTGTGGAAGCAAATCGGCAGTACGCGCAGCGCCTACGAAAGGCTCGTTAAATTGCTCGAACTCAACCCGGCGCGTGAGGAGGGTATGGCGCTACCCAAGCCGCAAGGTGCTGTCGCTATCGAAGCGGTAACGGCAATCCCGCCGGGTGCGAAAGTTCCTGCGATCAAAGGCTTGAGTTTTTCGTTAGCCGCCGGTGAAGTGCTGGGCATCATTGGCCCGAGCGGATCTGGAAAGTCGACACTCGCGCGTTTGCTGGTCGGCGTATGGCCTGCCGCAGCGGGAAAAGTACGGCTCGATGGTGCGGATGTTTATCTGTGGAATAAAGACGAGTTGGGGCCGCACATCGGTTATTTGCCTCAGGATATTGAATTGTTTGCCGGTACCGTATCGGAAAATATCGCCCGCTTTGGCGAAATCGATGCGGATAAAGTCATTTTGGCCGCTAGACGTGCCGGCGTTCATGACATGATCCTTAGAATGCCCGAAGGCTACGATACGTTGCTAGGCGATGGCGGCGCCGGATTATCGGGCGGACAGAAGCAACGCATTGGCCTGGCGCGTGCAATGTATGACGATCCGTCGCTGATCGTACTTGACGAACCCAATTCAAACCTGGATGACGTTGGGGAACAGGCATTGCTGGCAGCCATTATCGATTTGCGCAAGCGTGGGAAAACCATCGTTTTGATTACGCACCGCACCAGTATTTTGGGGGCAACTACCAAGTTGCTGCTATTGCAAGATGGTACTGCAAAACTATTCGGGCCAACCAATCAAGTCGTTGAAGCATTAAAACAACAGCAAGCCCAACAGCAAGCGCAAGTTGCGCAAAAAAAGATTGAAGAAAATGCTTCTACTGCTACAACAGCTAATGCAACGGATTCTGCCGCCGGGTAACAGTGTTTTGCTCGTTTTGGCGTGATACGCCGATGATCGATAAGGAAATTGATAAAACCTCATGAACGCAGAAGAAAAGACGACAGCGATTGGCGGTGATACTGCCGTTTCGTCGCACCGGGTTGAGACCGACGAAACCTTTTATACCCGAACGGGCTGGTGGATTGTGCTGGCCGGTTTTGGCGGATTCGTTCTATGGGCTTCTCTTGCTCCTTTGGATAAGGGGGTGCCCGCATCGGGCACAGTGGTTGTGTCCAGTCACCTCCAGGCAGTGCAACATCAAACCGGGGGTATCGTTGATAGTATTCTGGTGAAGGAAGGCGAACGTGTTAGAGCAGGGCAAGTGCTGGTGCGCATGAACGACGTACAAAGCAAGGCGCAAGCCGAGATTACGCGCACACAGCTTTATACGGCACGTGCTGTCGAAGCTCGGCTGCTTGCGGAACGCGATGGTGCAAACGAAATTTATTTTCCAGAAGAGTTATTGGTATTGCGAAGCGATCCGCGAGTAGAAAATAACATTTTGGTACAAAGTCAATTGTTCGCGGTGCGGAAAAAGGCTTTGCAGCATGAAATCGCGGCATTGGATGACGGTATTGCTGGCCTTAAAATGCAACTGCGCGGACTGGAATCGTCAATATCCAGTAAGAGTCATCAGTCGAAGATTCTGCAGGAACAACTCGAAAATTTGCGTGAACTTGCCAATGAGGGTTTTGTGCCGCGCAACCGCGTGCTCGATACCGAGCGAACCTATGCACAGGTGCAGGGAGAAATTTCTTCCGATACCGGTAATATCGGTCGTATCCGAAGTCAAATTTCCGAACTGGAGCAGCGCCGTATTCACCGGCAGCAAGAGTATCAAAAGGAGGTGCATCAACAGCTTTCCGATATCAAACGTGAAGCGGATGCATTAAGTAGTCGTCTGGAAGGGCAAAATTTTGAATTGTCGAATATAGAAGTCAAAGCGCCGATGGATGGTATCGTAGTCGGTATGAGCGTTTTCACGCACGGCGGTGTTATCGGGCCGGGGTTTAAGCTGATGAATATCGTTCCCGGCGATGATACGCTGGTTATTACTGGGCAGGTTCCCGTTCATTTAATCGACAAGGTTCATGTCGATCTGCCGGTGGATTTGGTTTTTTCTGCGCTGAATCAAAAGAATACGCCGAATATTCCCGGCACTATCACGCATGTATCTGCAGATCGCCTGATTGACGAACGTAATGGCCTTCCTTATTACAACGTTAAAGCCAAAGTAACGCCCGAAGGCATGAAGAAATTAGTCGATGAACAAATTCGTGCGGGAATGCCGGTTGAAATATTTATTAAAACCGGTGAGCGATCTCTGCTGAGTTATTTACTCAAGCCGATTCTGGATCGCGTTCATTCATCTTTGAGCGAAGAATAGTCGACATGATCGAGCATTACAAAAGGATTCTGCTATTTACCTGGCTGATGTCGTTCGGTCACATTGGTTATGCGCAGTCGCTCAGTTTGTTGGCGGCGTACGAAGCTGCGCTGCAGCACGATCCGATCTATCGGTCTGCGATGCATGAGAATCAGGCTGGTGAACAAGCGGAAGCTATTGGACGATCTCACCTTCTACCGAGTTTAGTTGTGACGCATGCACAAAATAAGAATTCGGGAACAATGGATACCGGCGTAGGTACTCAGCCGATGAATTTCGATGGTCAAGTCAGTACGCTGACGTTGCGCCAGCCCTTGTTTAACATGGAAGCCATAGCGGGTTATCAGCAAGGCAAAGCAAGGGCCGATTCCAGTCGGGCTAAATTCATAGGGCACGGGCAGCAATTGGTTGTTCGTTTGGTGGAAGCTTACGTGGAAACGCTTTTAGCGCAAGAGCATGTGAAAATATCGGAAACCCAGCGTAACGCGCTTGAAGAACTCAAGCGCGTCAATGAACGCATGTTGCAGAAAGGGGAAGGAACGACAACCGATGTTCTGGAAACGCAGTCCAAATTCGCTTTGGCTGAAGCAAAAATCATCGAGGCGAGAGACGAATTCGAAATTGCAAAACTGAAACTCGAAACCATTGTAGGTCAAAAAATAACGCAACTGGATCGCCTATCAAATTCTTTTTCGACAGGAAACATTCATTTGCAGGACTACGATAGCTGGTATACCTTGGCATTAGAGCAAAATGCGGAGCTGATGACACAGCGCCATAACGTTGTGTCAGGTAAAGAGGAAATCAAGAAAAACCGAGCCGGTCATATGCCTCGCGTCGATTTTGTGGCAAGTCTTCAAAAGAATAAAAGAGGATCTTTTGTTACCCAAGGATTGGATGCAGAATTTGGCACCGTCGGTATCGAAGTTAACATGCCTTTATATTCGGGAGGGCGTGTGAATGCCCTCACTGCGCAAGCGACTGCAAACCATGCGCGCGCCGAAGCGGATTTGGACGCGGCTACCGATAAAGTGATGGTCGATTTGCGCAAGCAATACAATCAGCTTGTTAGCGGCATCAAGAGGATCGAATCACTGGAGTTGGCGGTCAAATCGGCGGAGCTGTTGGTCGATGCCACACAAAAAAGCATACGCGGTGGAATTCGCATCAATTTGAATCTGCTCGATGCGCAACAGCAATTGCACACTGCGCGGCTCGATCTTGCCCAAGCCAGATATCGCTATTTGCTGGCATACCTTCGTTTGCAATTGGCTGCCGGCACACTGGCATTGAACGATTTGCAAAACATCGCCCGGTATTTTATTCCCAACCAAAATTGAGCGCATTATTTGATGCTGCTGCGCAATGTTTGGCGGCCTGTCAAATTGAAGAAAAATTACGTCTGACGCAACAAACCGCGCATGCGTGGAGTCGCGGTCTATTGTCGGTCATATCGCACGATGATCCTGAGCCGATCGGCGAACCCGGACATCCGGAGAAACCAATTCTGATAGCGCCAAGCGATGTACCCAAGCGACGTTTAGGCACTCAAGAAGGACTTATCGCGTTGATTCATGCGGTCGCTCATATCGAATTTAATGCGATTAATCTCGCCTGGGATGCGGTATACCGATTCCGTAATTTCCCCGAGCAGTATTATAGCGATTGGATTCAGATTGCGATGGAAGAAGCCCATCATTTTCAATTGCTTCGCAATCGGTTGATTGAATTGGGCAGCGACTACGGTGCCTTGGCAGCGCATAACGGTTTATGGGAAATGGCTTCTCGCACCGCTTTCGATCCGATGGTGCGGATGGCGCTTGTGCCGCGCGTACTGGAAGCCAGGGGATTGGATGTAACGCCGGGCATTGTCAATCGGCTGCGTAATGCCGGTGACGAGCGAACGGTTGCCGTGTTAGAGATTATTCTGCGCGATGAGGTCGGGCATGTTGCGATCGGTTCTTATTGGTTTAAGTATCTTTGCGCGCAACGGGATCTGGATTCTGAGCAAACATTTCTGCAATTAGTCGAACAGTATTTTACGGGTCAATTGAGCGGCCCTTTTCATTACACAGCAAGACAACAGGCCGGTTTTACCGAAACCGAACTTGCGGCATTAGATCGTATCGCTACATCTGCAGCACAAAGACCTGTAGGAAGATAGAGCGTAATTTGAATAAACTGGAGGCGGGGGTCGGAATCGAACCGGCGTAGACGGCTTTGCAGGCCGCTGCATGACCACTCTGCCACCCCGCCATGATTGCTTATAGAAGAATTGGAGCGGGAAACGAGGCTCGAACTCGCGACCCCAACCTTGGCAAGGTTGTGCTCTACCACTGAGCTATTCCCGCAATATGAAGCCAGTATACGGCTTGAATTACTTCAGAAACAAACGCCGGATTATAGAGATGCTGTGCGTTTTGTCAAGGAAAACGTAGATGATGCTTTTTTCGATGAGTCGGCAACGGCATGTTAAAATTACCATCGCTAAATTGCCCCACATCGATCCAATAGAAAATCCAGCATATTTTTCATGATACAACTGATCATTAACGGACAATCGAAACAGTTTGAAACCTCGCTCAACGTCGCGCAACTCATCGATCATCTCGCGCTACAGGGTAAACGAGTCGCTATTGAGTGCAATGGCGAAATCGTACCGAGAAGCCGATTCTCAGAACAAACGCTAATGCATGGCGATCGATTGGAAGTGGTGGTCGCGGTCGGCGGCGGTTAATTTCAATTCGAGTAATAAAGTTTATGGATAATCTTACCATTGCCGGAAAAGCCTATACCTCTCGCCTATTGGTCGGTACGGGGAAATATAAGGATTTCAATGAAACACGAGCTGCGGTTGAAGCCAGTGGTGCCGAAATTATTACGGTCGCGATCCGGCGTACCAATATCGGTCAAAACGCCAATGAACCTAATCTCCTGGAAGTTCTGCCACCTTCGCAATATACGCTGTTACCGAATACTGCCGGGTGCTACACCGTTGAGGATGCGGTACGCACGCTTCGTTTGGCGCGCGAGTTATTGGATGGCCATAGTTTGGTGAAGCTGGAAGTGCTGGGCGATCCAAAAACGCTTTATCCGAATATGGTGGAAACGCTTAAAGCGGCAGAGATTCTGATCAAAGAAAATTTTCAGGTGATGGTCTACACTTCCGACGACCCGATCATCGCTAAGCAATTAGAAGACATGGGTTGTGTGGCCGTCATGCCGTTGGCTTCGCTCATTGGTTCAGGCATGGGTATCCTGAATCCTTGGAATCTGCAGATCATCATCGACAATGCCAAGATTCCGGTATTGGTTGATGCGGGTGTCGGTACCGCATCGGATGCCACTATTGCGATGGAATTGGGCTGTGATGGAGTGCTGATGAATACTGCGATTGCTGCGGCAAAACAGCCAGTATTAATGGCATCGGCGATGCGTAAAGCGGTTGAAGCGGGACGGGAAGCTTATCTCGCCGGACGCATGGCTAAAAAACTGTACAACGCTAGCCCAAGTTCTCCAACCGAAGGTATTATTGCCCGATCTGATTCCACCACTCATCAAGCTGCCCGAAAGTCCACATAATATTCTCACCGCCAGCCGCTATTTTCCACTCATGCGACAAACCATTCGCAGCTTTGTGCTTCGTCAAGGACGCATCTCGAGCGCGCAACAGCGCGCATACGAAACGCTGCTGCCTCAATACGGCATTCCGTACAGTGCGAGCGTACTCGATTTAAATCGGGTTTTTGGCCGCAATGCGCCCAGGTTCTTGGAAATCGGATTTGGAATGGGCGGCACCACCGCCGCAATTGCTCAAAAGCATCCAGAAAACGATTATCTTGGCATTGAAGTCCACACACCGGGGGTGGGTAGTTTGCTCAATCAAATTGAACAGCTCGAATTATCCAATTTACGTATTATTCAACATGATGCTGCTGAAGTCTTGCAACATATGTTGCCGGAGGATAGTCTCGACGGTGTTCACATCTTTTTCCCCGATCCTTGGCCGAAAGCCAGGCACCACAAACGCCGATTGATACAGCCTCATTTGGTTGCCCGTTTATGCGTGCTTCTGAAATCAAGTGGCTATATACATATTGCAACCGATTGGGAGGATTATGCCGCGCACATCTTACAGGTTCTAATGCAAGAGCCGCAGCTTATCAATACCGCATCCGGTTATACGCCGCGTCCAGATTGTCGACCCCTGACCAAGTTTGAACAACGCGGGCTCAAACTTGGGCATGATGTATGGGATATGATTTTCCGGAAAAAAGTATACATATAATCAGTGTGTAAGCGTAGTGAATCTATGCAGAGAGAAATAGAGGAAAATAAGCCATTATCCCATTGGCGTAGTCGATTGGTCTTAAGTCCGACAGGCTCCTAGGTTTAAAAAAACAGAATAACTATCTATAACTGAGAAAAGTGGTGTTAGAATTCCAATGCTTAGTCAATTAACCATAATACGAGGACAATAATCAGGTTGAGCGGCTTTGACAAGGTTTGCCCTTTCTTTGAGTTACTTTGAATATGGCAAGTGTGGAATAGAAGTTATGATCAACTGACCAATTACTACAAAGGATATCTAAAATGTTTGAAAGTTTAAAAAATCTGTTAAAACATTTTACAGGCAGTGAAGAAAAATCATCAACAGCAGCTCCTGAATCAATTTCAGTGGCAACGACTGAATCAACACCCGAATCCAAACCTGAATCAGTCCCTGAGCCAATTTTAGAAACAGTATCTGAATCAGCTTCCGAATCAATATCCACGATAGCGCCTGAATCAGCATCCACGGACGATACGAACAATGAATCGACCGACGAGCAAACCACTGATGAAGAAGCCGCTCAATCGAAGGACGCCAACTAAGTTAACGGCCTTGGCAAAACTTTCCCTTTCTTTGGGCTACTTTGATATAGCAAGTATGGAACGGAAGTTATAATCTATTGACCATTTACTATAAAGGATAGTTAAGATGTTTGAAAGTTTAAAAAATCTGTTAAAACATTTTACAGGCAGCGAAGAAAAAACAGCAACAGCAACAGCAACAGCAACAGCAACATCTGATCCGGTGTTAGCGCCCGAACCGTTACCAGCATCGGTACCTGATGGCGGTAGTCAGAAGGCTCAATCGGCCGCAGAAGAAAAGGTCGTTCAATACATTACCTTGAGTAACTTCAATTTAGGTCTGGGCTCTATCGGGCCTGACAATCGCGACGATATTGATCTGCAAATAGTCAATGAAATGTACCAGGCTATCGCGGCGGGTTTATTTAACATACCTGTTAGAGGTGCGGTGCCGGAAATTTGTGTCGATGGTCGCACCAATAAAGATGGCACACGCATCGAAGCGCCATGTGCAGCCGGCGGTACTTTAAGCATCGTATATGGCGGTGATCTTGGAGGTAATTCTGCTGCTGCCGATATCAATGAAATGCAACTCACAACCCAAACCATTAATACCTTGAAAGGGAAAGGGCACTCAACCGGTGTGCATGGCGACGATCACGGCAGTTGCGGCTGCGGCGCGTGCGCAAAAGCCCCAACAATCTATCAACATATTGCGGAACGTATCAGCGATATTGCCTCTCTCGTTAGTCAACTCGGTATCAATTTGACCGACTCAGAGAAAGAATCCATTGTTCAGCAGGCTAAGAATCGTTTAAGTCAAGCTGACTTTTTTGCTGAAGACAGAGGAGCAGTCTTGCAGACTGCGTGCGGTGCTGGTGCGCTTTATGAAGAATTGGTAGGCAAGCATAATGAGTTAGGTATCGCATTGAACACCAAAACCGGTACCACTGTTGATCGTTCGGCAATTCGCGCTAAATACGGTCCGCAATACGATATGTTCGTCGTTGATGCATGGGCATTCGGAAATGCGGCAAAAGATATTAACGCAACTGGCAACGAAGCAGACGAGCAACGCATCGCTAAAGCAATTACACTGCAAAATGTAGCCACTGCATCCATTCTGGGCCACGGTTCTTTACGCATTATTCCAATCGCATAATTTTTCTCAATTTCAGGCGCAATTCCTTCATTTTTTTATCGGAATTGCGTCTGATATCTGTTACCTGGGAGTTTTTCGGATTTAAGAAAATTCGGAATAACTCTCATATGTTATTCCGAGCAAAGTGAGAAATCTTGGATAATCAGTGCAATAAACTTCTCGCCGCATTCCGAAATGACAGTTATTCAGAATTATTCCTCAAGTAATCGGAGCGAGCCAAGCGGGAGAACGTGTGCGGGTTTTTTTAATTTTTGAGGTGCATAGTGAATCTATGCAACGAAAAATCGAGAAAATATGAACCACTATCCCATTGGCGCAGTAGATTAGCCTGAAGTCCGGCAAGTTCTTGGCGGCTTCGCTCCATTTCTTATCGTTACCTGATTTACATCAAAGCCGCTTGTTTTCAGTTGGTTTGTAATTAAAGATGTCGTGTTAACAGGCATTGAATAGCTGTCTGCGCTACCGCTGTGGCGTTGAGAACAGGGAAATCTACTTAACAAAGTGCAATTTAAACAGAAAACTAAGGTGGTCTGGTCAAAACAAACTCAAGAGATGGATTCTGCTGCGTATCAAGCCAAATTCTTCGTCCGGGACTTGCAAGCTGGAATCATCACCGGCGCGATGGCTATTCCGCTGACTGCGGGCATTGCATTAATGTCGAATTATCCGATCAAGGTTGCTTTGGCAACGGTCGTTTTCGCTTGTTTCATCGGTTGGATCAATGCCTGGTTCAGGCCCGGAAATTTTATCGGTGCACCGGGTGTGGCTGCCGGGTTGGCGCCGGTATTGGCACTGGGTGTTGCAAGCTTTGGTATGGAAAATATGGCATTTGTCGTTTTTCTGACAGCATTCATGCAAGCCATTATCTGGAAATTCGATCTGCAGAAGTACATTCTTCTGGCCGTTCCAGAATATCTGGTTGAAGGTCTGTTGGCAGGTGTCGGGCTGAAGATTGCCGTCAATTTTCTTGCCATGACCTATGAGATTCCCGCAAGCATGGTAACCGATATTTTCTGGAATAGTGCGCGCATTCAGATAGTTTTGATATCGCTGGCTGGATTTGTTGCTTTCTTATATTTATTCGCCCGCTTCCAGGCAACGCAACCCGCCATTCCCTATTTTTTCCTGATGATTGCCGGTATAACGCTGGCACAGTTCATTACCATGCCGATGCTGCATGTCGAAGAGGTGCCGCTTAGCTTGTCATTGCCACTGCCATATTTTTCCGATGGGATAACTTGGATATATGTCATCGGTTTCGCTGCAATGCTGGCAATTATCGATGTGATTGAGCAAGTCATGAGCAACGCCGTAATTCAGAAAATCGATCCATTGCAACGTAAGTGCAATGCCAACAATAGCTTGTTGGCAATCTGGATTGCCAATATGGGATCCAGTTTCTTCAATGGCATGACTAATCTGGACGGTTTGGCTAAAAGCACCACCAATAAGCTTGCAGGCGCCTATACCAAATTCTCGGTGCTGGTGATTGGCTTGGTCGTTCTTTTCTTTGTACTGAACACGCAATACTTGGAATACATGCCCAAATTTTCCCTGGCTGTCATTATGATTTTCACCGGCTGGAAAATGATGATGGGATTATTGCACGTCGCTCATCAAGGGCAGTACGCACTGATTCTGGCTACCTTATGTGCTTTGCTGGTCTACCGGCTAGGTATTTTTGAAGGATTGTTATTATCGCTGGCGATACACGGTTTTGTTAATTATCTGGTGCTATATCACGTGCACAGCATCAAAACCGGGGCCATCATCAAGAAATATCTCAGGCGTTTTAATATTGAAGGCGGTGCGGATTAGGGAAACGCCGAATTATTCAGCGGTTCCTTAGATTTTGTTTTCAGTAGACCGATGCCGTGAAGGTAAATCGAGAATAGCTTCGGCATTGCTGCTGGAGAATACTTTCCGGGCCGCTTGACGCCATGGCAGCCAGATGGCGTTCAAATGTTCTCGAGCGGCAATTTTTATTGGCACGACAGCGGGAAGGCGCAGGCTAAACACATGTTCGGTATTAAATCGAACATCGGGGCCATAGCGCCAGCGCCATTCTTCGTAAATTTCATACTGATTTTCCTTGTGCCAGTCGGTCAGAGCATAATCGGCTGCATTAAGGCCGGTTTCTTCCGCAATCTCGCGAAATGCCGTCTGATAAAGTGTTTCTCCCGGGTCTTGGCTGCCGGTTACCGATTGCCAATAACCGGGGTGATCGGCGCGTTCCAGCAATAAAACTTGTAAATCGGCGGTATGGATAATAACTAAGACGGAAACCGGGATTTTATACATCTGACGGATTTAGCGTCGGAGTATCAAAGCGGCGAATCTCTATGCCCAAGTCTGACAGCGGTTCTGCCAGTTTTATTGATTACTTCCTGGGCGATGCCAACATATTCGGCAAATTCCTTTGCATCTTCATCGGCGACCGGCGTTGCCAATACGAATTCCGCATGCTTGCGTGCCTCTGTTTTTCTGCCGCTGTCGTACAATAGTTCAGCGTAAAACGCACGAGTAATGACATCGCGCGGAAACAACTCATGCGCGCGCTTCAGATGCATCTGCGCTTTCCGGTTGCTGCCGAAACTGATCGGAAAGCCCGGGAGTTGGTGGTACATTCGACCCAGTGCGCGGTGTGCACCGGCATTTTCATAATGCTCGTCCAGTTCGATCACTTTTAGCAGCATGCTCTCCATTGGACGTAGCATGCGCAGTGCATTGATAATGCCGCTATCTTCCGCGATTTTTCCCATCGCGGCGGCCTTCCAGAACAAGCCGCGCACATCGTTAGCATTTAGTGCCAGCGCTTGATCGGCGGTCTCAATGGCATTTTCGAATAATTGTATACGGCGTTCTTTATCGGACTCAAGCTGTGCTTGCATAAACTTTAAACGGGAGAGTTCGGCTAGCGCGGCTGATTCCGTTGAGTTGCGTGTTAATTCGCGGAACCAGTCTATCGTTCTTAGCAGCAGCGGAGTATCGACGGCATACTTCCAAACTGCCAATTCGATTTTCTGTGCATTCTCAGGGGTCAATAGCGTGGACGATGCGCCCAACGCAAAAGTGGGTACCGATAAACAAACAATGACGATTATTCTTTCTGCGAAGCGCTCGATGGTTGATGTCATAGCGTTCATATTATTGCTATTATTCAAACGGTTTTTGTTATGGATTGATTAAGCATATCCTGATTTCGCATAAATTCAAATTTTGAATAAGGTAAAAATAGAAGCTCTTATCGTTATAAAACATACAAGCAAAGCAAAAGACGAAATTCTAAGCACCGATATCCGCATATAATATGCCAATTTTGAATTCATGACGGTCTTTCGAAGGAATTTTTCCATGAATATGATCGTTCCGGACTCGCCATGCAACAGCACCCTTCACTCACATCCGGCAGTATAGTACGTTACGCCCAGTTTGACGGCTCCGGCGATGCGATGTTTCTTGCGCAATTGGCGCAACGGGCAAAACCAATCGCTATCATCACGGCCAATGCATTGGCCGCCCAGCGCTTACAGGAAGAAATTCCGTTCTTTGCGCCTGAGTTAAGAACGTATTTGTTACCCGATTGGGAAACATTGCCTTACGATGTTTTTTCGCCGCATCACGATCTGGTCTCAGAGCGGTTGGCAACATTGTATCAAGTCATGAATGGTGCTTGCGACGTGCTGATAGCGCCGCTGACGACCGCGTTATACCGCATGGTGCCGCGCACCTTTCTGGCTGCGCATACTTTTTTCCTGAAACAAGGCGAAAAGCTCGATCCGACTCAATTGCGCGGCCAATTGACGTTGGCGGGCTATACGCATGTCACGCAAGTTTTTTCTCCGGGCGAATATAGTGTGCGCGGCGGTTTGATCGATCTCTATCCGATGGGCAGCCCGCTGCCGTATCGTATCGATCTACTGGATAACGAAGTCGACACTATTCGCACTTTCGATGTCGATACGCAGCGCAGCATCTATCCGGTTAAGGAAATCCGGTTGTTGCCTGCGCGTGAATTTCCGCTGGATGAAGCGGGGCGGAGTTTTTTTCGCGGAAAGTTCCGTGAAACCTTTGAAGGCGATCCCAGCAAGCGCAAGATTTACAAAGACATCAGCAAAGGTCTGACGCCTGCGGGAATCGAATACTATTTGCCGCTGTTTTTTGAACAAACTGAAACATTGTTCGATTATCTGCCGGAAAATACATTGGTGTGCTTGCATCACGATGTGCGGCCCATCATCGACGAATTCTGGCACGATACGCAATCGCGCTATCAATTGATGCGCGGCGATGGCGATCGGCCTCTGATCCCGCCAACCGAATTGTTTTTGACCGGCGACAGCTTCTTCGGTCAGATCAAGCCTTACGCGCGCATTGAAATCCTGCCGGATGGGCAGGATGCAAAAATCACCGGTGCTAAAACCAGTCTTCCGCTGCCATCGGTACAAGTCAACCGGCACGCGGAAAATCCGCTGGAAAAGCTGAGTACGTTTGTCGCGCAATTCACCCAATCCGGCGGAAGAGTGCTGCTGCTGGCGGAAAGCATGGGGCGACGCGAATTGATTGCCGAGTATTTACACCAATATGATGTGCATCCGGGCGTTTGCCAGGACTATGCGGCCTTCTTAAGCGGCGCGCAACAAATGATGCTCAGCGTAGCGCCGCTGCATACCGGGTTCATTGACGAACCCGGGAAACTGGCTTTTATTACCGAAAGCGAATTGTATGCGACGCATGTGCACGGCCGTCGCGAGCGTGAAGCGCGTAAAACCACGTCGACCGATAACATTCTGCGAGACTTGTCGGAGATCAAACCGGGCGATCCGGTGGTGCATGAACAGCACGGTATCGGGCGTTATCTTGGACTGATCAGAATGGATGTCGGTGAAGGCGAGCCGGGCGAGTTGAGTGAATTTTTGGCGCTGGAATACGATGGCGGCGACAAATTGTATGTGCCGGTTTCGCAACTATACTTGATCGGACGCTACAGCGGCGGTGCTCCGGAATCGGCGCCGCTGCACAAGTTGGGCAGCAGTCAGTGGGATAAAGCCAAGCGCAAGGCGATGCAACAAGTGCGCGACACTGCGGCGGAATTGCTGAATCTGTACGCTCAGCGTGCAGCGCGCGAAGGCCATACTTTTACGCTCAAGCAACATGATTACGAAGCTTTTGCCGAAGGTTTCGGTTTTGAGGAAACCCCAGATCAAGCCGCAGCGATCAAGGCCGTCATTGAAGATTTGACCTCCGGCAAACCGATGGATCGGCTGATTTGCGGCGATGTCGGTTTCGGTAAGACCGAAGTGGCGTTGCGCGCGGCGTTTATCGCCGTGGCGGACGGCAAGCAAGTCGCGGTATTGGTTCCAACCACCTTGCTCGCGGAGCAGCATTTTCAGAATTTCTCCGACCGCTTCGGCCTGATCGCCGATCAATGGCCGGTCAAAATCGCCGAATTGTCGCGATTCCGCTCCGCCAAGGAGCAAACGCAAGCAATTACCGGTCTGGCGAAAGGCGAAATCGACATCATCATCGGTACGCACAAATTGATCCAGAAAGATGTGCATTTCAAGAATCTGGGGCTGGTGATCATCGACGAGGAACACCGCTTCGGCGTGCGGCAAAAGGAGCAGCTGAAAAAGCTGCGCGCCGAAGTCGACGTACTGACGCTGACCGCAACGCCGATCCCGCGCACGCTGGCGATGTCGTTGGAAGGTTTGCGCGATTTCTCCGTGATCGCCACTGCGCCGCAGCGCCGTTTGGCCATTCGCACTTTTGTCAGCAGTTTCTCGATGGGCATCATCCGCGAAGCGTGCCTGCGCGAACTAAAACGCGGCGGGCAGATTTATTTCCTGCACAACGAAGTCAGCAGCATTCAGTTGATGTACGAGAAACTTGCCGGTCTGCTGCCTGAAGCGCGCATTCATATCGCCCACGGACAAATGCCGGAACGCGAATTGGAGCACGTGATGCGCGATTTCTATCAGCAACGCTTCAATATCCTGCTCTGCACCACGATTATCGAAACCGGTATCGACATCCCGAGCGCCAACACCATCATTATCAATAACGCGCACAAATTCGGTCTGGCGCAGTTGCACCAATTGCGCGGCCGGGTGGGCCGCTCGCACCATCAGGCCTATGCGTACTTGCTGACGCCGCCGGAAGAGGCGCTTGGTGCGCAAGCGAAAAAACGCCTGGAAGCGATCCAGGCGATGGAAGAACTCGGCTCCGGGTTTTACCTGGCCATGCACGACTTGGAAATTCGTGGCGCTGGCGAAGTGCTGGGCGAGAGCCAGAGTGGCAACATGATGGAAGTGGGCTTTCAGCTTTACAACGAAATGTTGGCCGAAGCCGTGCGCGCATTGAAGAACGGCCAAGAGCCCGACCTGCTAAGCCCGCTGAATGTCACCACCGAAATCAATTTGCACGCGCCGGCCCTGTTGCCCGACAGCTACTGCGGCGATGTGCACCTGCGTTTGTCGTTCTACAAAAAGTTGGCCACGGCCAAAACAGGCGACCAGCTTGACAACCTGCACGAAGAAATCGTGGACCGCTTTGGCAAATT
>JALRCN010000176.1 GCA_023257295.1 Nitrosomonas sp.
GTTTGCTTGAAAAACATCGTGGTATCGGATTCATCGGGAGAGCAAATCTATAAAGCGGCCTTGCAATGGATGGGGAGTGACAATCCGAATCGGTTTAGACTGATCGGCGCGGATTTCGACGAGGCTTCCGATATGCATAGTCCTTCTTTTTCAATGACCAGCGGTGTATTGACATTGCCCAAGATTGATATTCCAAGACTCTATGGGACGGAGCGTTATGCCGTCAATCTGACGCGAGTTCTGGATACTGATGGCGATTCGGAATTTGTTTTTGAGTTGAATAGCATTGCGCTTTATAACAATACAGATTACGTGCCAAATATTCACTGGAAACCCTACGGCATGTTGCTTTCTCATGAGCGGCGCGCAGTCGATTTGTTGGGAAAATCGATCCCGTATGCCAAATTGGCGGATGCAATTTATGATTTCGATAATACGGTGGTCGATAATTGGGATTTAATCGAAACCATCGACCGGAGTTCCGGCATGCAAGCAGGGGTTTTTCAAAACAGGGATAACGATGATCTGGTGATTGCGTATCGCGGTACTGAAACTTGTCTTTTTTGTATAGATTTTTTGTTGGATAAAGCAGCCGATGCGGCTTTAGTATTCGGTTTTGCGCACGATCAATTCAAGCATGCTTTTAATTTTGCGCAAGCGGTGGTTGCGAAATATCCCGGGCGAAAAATTACCGTAACTGGGCATTCGCTGGGCGGTGGGTTGGCACAGGCTGCAGGTGCTGCCTTGGGATTGGAAACATTTGCCTTTAATTCCTCGCCGGTACCCGATGATTTCTTCGATGATTATCCGCTTGCTTTGACG
This sequence comes from Nitrosomonas sp., assembly GCA_023257295.1. Classification (GTDB taxonomy): domain Bacteria; phylum Pseudomonadota; class Gammaproteobacteria; order Burkholderiales; family Nitrosomonadaceae; genus Nitrosomonas. The sequence goes on from JALRCN010000176.1 coordinate 823, forward strand.
TTGGATCAGTTAAGTGACCTGATTTTTGTCATTGCCGATGTGCATGATCCGATTTCCAATACCGATGAATCAGGTGATTTTTACTTGAATGCAGAGCATGTGACGCCATTGATTCAATTTGATTTCGATTTAAAGGAAGTTTTTCCGGATACGGTTTCGGATCTGGATGATCTGCGTTTTGATCGTCACAGCATTACCCGGTTAGCCAATAATGCAACCAGTCTGATTGATATTTATCAGAACGGTTGGTGATCTTTCGCTACGATAAGTTTTTAATGGATTGTTATCAATCGATTAATCCATTAGCTGCTCATAGTACGTCAGCCGAATAGTTGTGATTTTTTCTTGATTTTGTGTCTTATGCCTATATTAATAAGACGTTTGGAGAAAAATGATGACTACGATTCGTTCGCCCGCTGTGGCAGGTTTGTTTTATCCCGCCGACGCTCAACAATTGCGACAAGATGTGCAATATTTTCTTGCGCAAGCGAAAGGACATGATTTCAATCCCAAAGCGTTGATTGTGCCGCATGCGGGGTATATCTATTCAGGTGCAATCGCCGCGATGGCTTATGCCAGCCTGAGTTCCATTGCTCCCAGGATTCGGCGTGTGGTCTTGCTTGGTCCTGCGCATCGAGTGGCAGTGCATGGTTTGGCCTTGCCGGGAGTAGATATATTCGCCACGCCATTGGGGAGCGTTAAGCTGGATGCTGATTTGGTAAATGCCATTGCGCATTTACCGCAAGTTACTGTTAGTCAAGCAGCGCACGCATTGGAGCATTCGCTGGAAGTCCAGTTGCCGTTTTTGCAAAGCATGCTGGGAGAATTTACCTTGTTGCCGTTGGCGGTTGGAATGACCTCGGCGGAAGCGGTGGCTGAAGTGCTGGAGTGCTTATGGGGCGGAGCGGAAACGTTGATTGTGATCAGCTCCGATCTTTCCCATTATCTACCCTATGCGATGGCGCAATGCGTGGATCGCGAAACAGTTCAGGCGATATTGCAGCTACGGAAACCTATCGAACACGATCACGCATGCGGCTATACGGCTATCAATGGTTTGATGATAGCGGCACAGCGGCATCGGCTTACCCCGCAATTATTGGATTTGAGAAACTCCGGCGATATGGCGGGATCTAAAGATAAAGTTGTCGGTTATGCGGCAATTGCTTTTAACTGACGGGGAATGGCGATGATGACTAATAAAGATGAGCAAGGGAAAGCTCTGTTAAACATTGCGCGTGCGGCAATTATTGAAGTGTTGCACACGGTGCCATATGCGGTTCCTGACGTACACGAGCATATGTCCTGGCTTTCGAAGCCGGGTGCAACATTTGTGACTTTGACTCAAAGAGGGGAATTGCGCGGTTGTATCGGTTCTTTGCAAGCTTGCAATCCGCTGATTGACGACGTGAGTAATAATGCGCAATCGGCTGCGTTTCGCGATCCCCGTTTTCCGCCGCTAGCAGTCGATGAATTGGATATAACCGATATCGAGGTATCGCTACTTTCCGAGTTGCAAGCGCTGAGTTTTTCCAGCGAAGCCGATGCGCTGGCGCAATTGCGTCCGAATGTCGACGGTATAATATTTGAGTACGGGCCCTATCGCAGCACATTCTTGCCGCAAGTTTGGGAAAATCTTCCGCAGCCGCAGCAATTTCTCGCCCAACTAAAGCGGAAAGCACGGGTGCCTGAAAACTTCTGGGCTGAAGATGTCAAGCTATCCCGGTATACCGTCAGCAAATGGGGTGAAACGGATTTTGCCAAGGAATGCGTGCATGGATGAGCCTATTGGCATTGCACAGCGTTATCCGGCCAAGTACTGGCATTTGCTTGATGATGGCCGAATTCAGTGCGATTTGTGTCCGCGCGATTGCAAGTTGCACGAAGGGCGGCGCGGAGCGTGCTTCGTTCGTGGGCGTATCGGCGATGCGATGGTGTTGACCACGTATGGGCGATCGTCCGGTTTTTGCATAGATCCTATTGAGAAAAAGCCACTTAATCACTTCTATCCGGGTAGCAGCATTTTGTCTTTTGGCACGGCGGGTTGCAATCTTGCCTGCAAGTTTTGTCAGAACTGGGATATTTCCAAGTCGCGCAATTTTGATCGACTACTTGATCAAGCCAGTCCGGAAGCCATTGCAAATTGCGCGAAAAATAATCATTGCACGAGTGTTGCGTTTACTTATAACGATCCGGTGATTTTTGCCGAGTATGCGATGGATGTGGCCGATGCTTGCCACGCCCAAGGTATTAAAACAGTTGCAGTAACGGCGCGTTATATTCACACGCAACCAAGACGGGATTTTTTTGCCAAAATGGATGCGGCCAACGTTGATCTGAAAGCATTCACCGAAGAATTCTATGCCAAACAAACCGGATCTCATTTGCAACCCGTGCTGGAGACGTTGAAATATCTGAAGCATGAAACCGATGTGTGGTTGGAATTGACGACGTTACTGATTCCGGGATTAAACGATTCAAGCCAGGAGATCGGCGCGATGTGCGATTGGA
>JALRCN010000193.1 GCA_023257295.1 Nitrosomonas sp.
AATAATTTTGAAAAAAAACTTAAGGAGAAAAATCAAATCACGATAGATTACAATTCGAACAAGCAAGTCAAAACGTTCTCGACTTGGTGAAAAAACTGTCCGTTAAAATGGGACAACTCCAAACCATGGCAACGATCAATGCCAAGCCTTTTGAAATTGCATTCGATACCGTCTGCTATTGGAAACATAACCAAGTCGTCTCGCTGCAAGCGGCAAATGTTCCCGCAGAATTAATGGCGCTTGTAAGCACGTTAAAAATCGCATTAACCGATAACAGCTTCACATTCGACAACCGCGATTACCAACCGCATATCACATTAATCCGCAACGCGGCGCATGCCATTCAGAATCATCGCACTCAACCGATTCCATTGGTTGCCGCCAAATGGCTTCTCGTGCAATCGAAGCCCGTGCGCAATCATGTCGACTATGTACCGCTTGGTCGCTGGTCTTTGCGATAACCGTCAATTAACGGAAAGCTATATAATTCCAGTAAATTGAATGTGTATTTTTTATAAACCGACCCAGAATCACCTTGAAAATCCTCACGCTAGAAACCTCGACCGAATTCTGCTCGGTTGCGCTCAAAATCGATGAAAACATCATCAGCAAAGAAGTTATCGCCGGACACCGCCATTCGGAAATTCTATTACCGATGGCTCACGAATTGCTTGCCGCAGCCGAGCTATCTTTGCAACAACTCGACGGTATCGCTTTTGGCGCAGGTCCCGGTTCTTTTACCGGCTTACGCATCGCTTGCGGCGTTGCACAGGGTTTGGCGTACGCAATCGATCTTCCCGTTGCAGCTGTCAGCACACTGGAAGCAGTCGCAGAAAAAATTGCGCAAGACAACGTTATTGCAGCACTGGATGCTCGAATGGGCGAGATCTATCATGCCGCTTATCGAAAATCGGCCAATGGCGGCTGGCATATTGTCAACGAACCTATACTTTGCTTACCGCAGCGCGCACCCGCAGTCTCCGGCAGCAGTTGGCATGGCGGCGGCAGCGGGTTCGACAGCTACCGTGAAGTATTGTCGTCACATTACCATGGCAACTTACAGCAAATATATTCTGGACTGCATCCGCACGCGGAACAGATCGCCAAGCTTGCCGCAGCAAAATTTCACGATAATGGCGGCATCAATCCCGCGCTCGCAGCCCCGATATATATCCGTAACAAAGTAGCATTGAAGGAAAGTGAACGATGAATACGACGCTCGAATCCGCTGTGGCAATCAGAACCATGCAACCATCGGATATTGATCGCATCGTTCTGATCGAGCGCGAAATTTTTCTTTTTCCTTGGTCGCCTGGAAATTTCTCGGACTCCATTAAATCGGAATATTATTGCCAGGTACTTACGCAAGCCGAAACAATACTGGGTTACGGCATCATGATGATGAGCCCGGAAGAAGCGCATGTCCTTACACTCGGTATCGCCGCGCAATCACAAAAAAAAGGCTTCGGCAAAAAAATGCTGCAACATTTGATCGCACATGCACGCACAGAAAAAGCAAAATCGGTTTTCCTAGACGTACGAGAATCCAATCATGGCGCAGCACAACTTTATCTACGCATGGGATTTCGGCAAATTGCAACGCGTAAAGGTTATTACCCCGCCATGTGCGGACGCGAAGATGCACTCGTGATGCAGCTGATGCTATGAGCAACCGACGCAAGCAAATCCTTGGCGAATTGAATCTGTTGCCGCTATGGCAACAGCGCCGACTCCGCCACTCGGCACCCGCGCAATTAATCGAAGCAAACCATCTAGTCGCCTCTCCCGAATCGGCAGAAGTATCGCAGCAAGCAACAGCAATTCAGCAAATGGATTGGGATCAACTCAGACAAACCGTATCCCAATGCACCTTATGCCCATTACACCAAACACGCAATCACACCGTATTCGGTATCGGCGATGAACACGCCGATTGGCTTTTCATCGGTGAAGGACCCGGTGCACGCGAAGACGAAATCGGAGAACCTTTCGTCGGACAAGCCGGCAAACTGCTCGACCAAATGCTGGCTGCAATCCATTTGAGACGCGGAGAACACGTTTATATCGCCAATGTCGTAAAATGCCGCCCGCCCGGCAACAGAAATCCGAGTCCGGCGGAAGCACAACACTGCGAACCCTATCTAACCCGGCAAATTGCATTGATCAAGCCGAAACTGATCGTCGCCTTGGGAAAAGTCGCCGCGCAGAATCTCTTACAACGCGACGACAGTATTTCCAGTTTGCGCGGCAAAGTTCACGATTATTCGGGCATACCGCTGATTGTAACTTACCATCCGGCCTATTTATTGCGGTCTTTACCGGACAAAGCCAAGGCTTGGATGGATCTCTGTTTTGCCAAAGCCATCATCATGCAGTCATCGCATAATTCTTCCGGGAACGCCGAATAACTCGGCAGACATAGTGACGATCGAGTTTTCGAGCCCCTCCAACAACACAGCAGATCACTTGCGCAGCCGATTATTCAGTACTTTCTTAGTGAACTTTCTTCTCTCCGATCAAGTACAGAGAATCCTGTTTGCTTTGATTCAACGAATGCCATTTTCTGACCATAATCATCGTGACTGAAACAAATGCGCCAAACGCAACGATGACGGTATAAATATGCACATCGAACCATATCAATGCCGCATACATCAGCAACATGGTCAGAATACTCAAATTTTCGTTAAAATTCTGCACCGCAATCGAATGTCCCGCTCCCATTAAAATATGTCCTCGATGCTGCAGCAGCGCATTCATCGGTACCACGAAAAAACCGGCTAAGCCACCAATCACCGTCAACAACGTAATCGCAATCCATAAATCGCTCACCAAGGTCATTGCCATAACAACAACACCCATCGCGACTCCTAGCGGAATAACTTTAACCGATTGCCGCAATGACACCCAGCGCGCCGCCATCACCGCACCTACCGCTATCCCCAGTGCTACCACGCCTTGTAATTGAGCCGCTTTATTGAGCGGATAATCCAATGCAATTTCGGCCCATTTCAGCACAATAAACTGCAACGTCGCACCGGCACCCCAAAATAAAGTTGTCACTGCCAGTGAAATTTGCCCGAGCTTGTCCGTCCAGAGCAATCTGACACAATGACCGAATTCATGAATCAAATAGAAAGGATTTTTCTTCGGTATCCGATGATCGACGCCGGTATTTGGGATGTATAAATTGAAAATTGCAGCGACTGCATAAATGACGGCTATCAATAAAATACTACTTTCCAATGCACTGTCGATACCGATATCGATAACGGGGAAATCAAAACCCAACAAAATTTCAGCCACTGACGGTGTGATCAAGACACCGCCCATAACCGTTCCCAGCACAATGGACGCCACGGTGAGTCCTTCAATCCAACCGTTGGCGATCACCAGTTTTTCCGCGGGTAGCAATTCTGTCAGAATACCGTATTTTGCCGGCGAATAAGCCGCCGCACCCAATCCGACGACGGCATATGCAACAAGCGCGAAATATTGATGCGTGGCCAGGAATAATAGCCCACACCCGATAATTTTAATGGTATTGCTAATAAACATGACGCGGCCTTTTGCCATAGAATCGGCAAACGCACCGACGAAAGGTGCCAGGATCACATAGAACAAAACAAAAACAAATTTCAAAATTGGAGTCAGATAGGCGGGCGCATGCAAATCGATCAACAAAGCGATCGCCACGACCAACAATGCATTATCTGCCAGCGACGAGAAAAATTGCGCCGCCATAATAGTATAAAAACCGCGTTCCAAACTGAATCCTTATATGTTGGTAGTTTAAGACAGTCGACTAAGGAAACACTGATTATTGGCTGCACGAGCGAATCACTTCGTTTCTCAGCACCCGCTCCCTCTCCTATCTCGTTGATATGTCTCGGTTGTTGTGTTCCGTGCGCCTCGTGCTTCATCTCGTTCGCCGAATGAATCAACGCTTCTCTATTATTATTCTTTTTCTGACTGCATGAAATGCATTGCTGCAATCGAGACTAATAGGTTCGAATTGATTATTTCTATCGATGAAAGTAAGCCGACGAATCGAATTTAGATTATGATAAAACTTGCGAATAATACCCGCTTCCACTCACTCTGAACATAAAATTAATGCCACGCCCGATACAAGCCTTTATTGACCCCTCCGCACTCACTCACAATCTCTCCGTCGTTCGTCAGCATGCCCCAAAAGCGCATATCATGGCCGTCGTTAAGGCCGATGCTTACGGGCACGGATTGCTTCAAGCCGCGCACGCACTAAAATCGGCGGACGGCTTTGCATTATTGGAACTCAATGCTGCAATTGCATTACGGGATGCCGGTTTCAAACACCCGATCTTGTTATTGGAAGGTTTCTTCTCCATGGAAGAACTGGCGATATTCGAACAATATCAACTGAGTTCGGTCATTCATCACCCTGAGCAAATCGCCATGCTGACAACCTCCGGCCATCGACGATTGGATTTGTTTGTAAAAATCAATACCGGCATGAACCGATTAGGATTAACGCCTGAACAATTGCCGTTCATCATCGACAAGTTGATAACGCTTCAATGCGCGAAAAGTATTACATTGATGACACATTTCGCGTGCGCGGACGATAGCAAAGAAAAAGAAAGTGTTTTGCGACAATTACATTGTTTTAAAACCGTGACGCACGGACACAGCTTCCCTCATTCCTTGGCCAATTCGGCAGCTATTATTCATTATCCAGAAACTCACACCGACTGGATACGCCCCGGCATCATGCTGTACGGCGCCTCCCCCACGCCGGATAAAACGGCGGCAGAGCTTAATTTAAAACCGGCAATGACACTTTCCAGCAAAGTCATCTCCATCCAACAGCTAAAAGCCGGAGACAGGGTCGGCTACGGCGGTCTTTTTACAGCGGACTGCGCCATGCGAATCGGCATTGTGGCATGCGGTTACGCCGATGGATATCCTCGCCACGCACCCACGAACACACCGGTATTGATCAACGATCGGCGCACGCGTACCCTTGGTCGCGTTTCTATGGATATGCTGGCGGTAGATTTGACAGGTATTGATGATGCCGGACTGAACAGTCCGGCAATTCTTTGGGGGAACGGATTATCCGTTGACGAGGTGGCGCAATATGCAGGCACCGCCAATTATGAATTGCTCTGCGCGCTGGCACCGCGCGTAGAAAAAAGACTACCCCAATGATGGGATAGTCTTTTTATCTGAAATTACTCCACTTTCGCTTTGCCACGCAAATCCTGCACTACGTTTGCAAATTCGCGCTGCAATACGCGTTGCTGAATATTCTGCTTCACTTCCTCGAACGGCGGAACCGCCATCGGGCGAATATCCATCAACTCGATTACATGCCAGCCAAAAGAGGTTTGTACGGGCTGATCGGTTCTGCCGCCTTTCGATAATTGCACCAATGCCTCGGAAAAAGGCCTTACATAAGCGGCTGGCGGACTCCAATTCAATTCACCGCCATTTTCCTTGCTGCCGTCATCCAACGATTTTTCAGCGGCCAGCTTGGCAAAATTACCGCCTTTCTTCAGCTTGGCGATGATATCTTTCGCTTCGCTCTCATCGGCGACGAGGATATGCCGGGCTTTGTATTCTTTGTCGCCCATTTGTACTTTCAGAATCTCGTATTCCTTGCGCAACGTCTCGTCGCTGATCATATTATGCTTGATGTAATCGGACTGGAATGCTCTGACCAATACAGCCTGACGCGCAATCTCCATCTGTGCAATAACCTCGGGGTCGCGATCCAATCCTTTCTTAGTGGCCTCTTGCGCCAGAATTTCTTCAGCAATCAGATTTTCTCGCAGCGCTTTTCTCATTTCCGGACCATCCGGCTGACCTTGCGCAACATTTGCTTTTACTAATAATTCCAAACGCGATTGCGGAATCGAAACACCGTTCACCTTGGCCACAGAACCGGCCGATTGAGCTTGCGCTGAAATCGCGTAAAAGCCCATAACACCAACTACCAATATTTGTGAAAATCTCGTTAATCGCATGGAATTCCTCTACTATGATTTGGATAACATTATATTCGCCCGAATATAAATTCGCTAAAATGTAGTATACGCCTTAACCGAATCTACGTGAATCTCTGCCTGGCAGCAGTGAACCAAGAAACGCTCGGTGTATCAAAAAATACGACAATTAAAAGCAATTAAGCTGGCAACACCTTTTTAAAGGGTTTAACGGTCACGCTGCGATAAACACCGGCACCTACATAGGGATCCGCGTTTGCCCAAGTTTGCGCCGCTTCCAGAGATTCGAATTCAGCCACAATAAAACTGCCGGAAAAGCCAGCCGGCCCTGGGTCAAGGCTATCGATTGCAGGAAAAGGCCCTGCCAAGATTAGCCGCCCCGCTTCTTGTAACGCCTGAATTCTTTTCAAATGCTCGGAACGCACGGACAATCTTTTTTCCAAACTGTCCGGCACGTCTTCGCCATTAATCGCATATAACATTACCGCTCCTCATTGATTTTTTTGGTGATTTCATTTGCTGAATTTTCTTGCTCGCGAACAACCGCAGCTTGTGGCGATTGCTGCAAATATTTTCCGCACCACACCACCTGAAGCATAATAAAAACCAACATCATCCCCGTTGCACCAAACAGCTTAAACGTCACCCATGTATCCACCGAAAAACCAAACGCAACGTAGAGATTAACCGCTCCCATCGACAGAAAAAAACCCACCCAACCTAAATTGAGTTTACGCCAGGCAATCGACGGTAATTGTATTTGCTTTTCCAGCATGGCTTGGATCAAATTTTTGTTGAAAATCGAACTGGACACCATCAATACCGAAGCTATCAACCAATACAGCACGGTCGGTTTCCATTTGATGAAGGTTTCATCTTGCGACACCAAAGTTGCACCGCCAAAAATCACAATGATGGCCAAATTAACCCACATCATTTTCTCGACACGCCGGTTGCGCAACCAGAGCCAAGCTATCTGTGCAACCGCAGCCGCGATGGCAACCGCTGTCGCCACAAAAATACCATATAGCTTGAAGGCCGCAAAAAACAAAATAACAGGAAACAAATCGAACAAAAATTTCATTACGTTAGATATTCCGCATTACATCATCAACAGTCCACGCAAACCATTGCTTTATTCTTATGCCAATATTGGCGACAATTGAGGTGTCAGGTTGTTTTTCTCTTTCGTTGCCGCGCCTAATAACGCAAAACCCAGCAAGCGCCCCGCTTCATCCCTATAAACCGCTTTCACGCCTTCATCGTTAGCCTCCACCTGCCATTCGCCTTTGATACTAAAATCCGGCGGCGAAACCACGGTTGGGCATGCGGGCGTTTTGACCATCACCGGCATTGCCGGATATTGAACAGGCGTCGGATTGCCTGCCAGTGTCGCCGCCAGCGCTCTCGCCGCATGCGTGATCGGCATCACGAAAGGCAATACTTTGCCAGCGACTTCAGCGCAATCGCCTAACGCATAAATCCGAGGCGATTGCGTTTGCAATAACCGGTCGACAACAATACCCCGATTTACCTGGATACCTGCCGAAGCCGCTAACTGCGTACGCGGACGCAATCCTACCGACGATAATACAAGATCGGATTCGACGGCTTTTCCATCGGCAAAAGCCAAACGGAAACGATCCTGGATTTTATCGACCGATTGGGTTGCCGTATTCAAATGAAAAACCACGCCCACCGCTTCCAATTTTCGCTGCAAAAACTCCCCCGCTGCGGGCGGCAGCAATCGCCCAAGCGGTTGAGCGCCGATATCGATAACATTCACATGATACCCGGCCACTGCCAAATCATTGGCAAACTCGCAACCGATTAAACCGGCACCGATGATACCGACACGCCTCTTTCCTTCCAGCGCCGAGCGAAAATTCTTATAGTCATCGAGATCGTTAACAGTAAAAATTTCATCTGCGCCATCGCCCGACAATGGCAGGCGTATTTGATCCGCACCCAATGCGAGCACAAGCGAGTCGTATCGTATCCGCTCTTCGTCAGCCAGAATAACCGTATTATTGGATTGGTCTATTGCCGCAACCCGGCAATGCGGCCGAATAGCAATCTTCAATTGCGCCCCCATTTGAACTGCATCGCCATTGACGATGGACTCGGGCATTTTTCCCGTCGATAACGCATTCGACAGCATCGGTTTGGAATAGAAGCCGCCGTGATCGGCCGATAACATCAATACCGGCATCTCGGCATCAAGCTTACGCAACTCGCGCGCCACGGCATACCCGGCCAATCCGCTTCCAACAATAACCACCGGTTCGCTCATGGATTTAAATCTCCACCATATCGAAATCCGATTTAGTCACGCCGCATTCCGGGCATATCCAATTTTCCGGAACGTCTTCCCACTTAGTTCCCGCTTTGATGCCATGTTCCGAGTCGCCGGTGGCCTCATCGTAAACAAAGCCGCATATATTGCATTGATACCGTTTCATCGTTTCCTTTGCTTCTTTCGATTGATAAAAAATAGCACATTGACCCAGGAAAATTCCTCAATCAATGTGCCTATTTTCTTGCTGACGCATCCCGAAAAGAGGATGTCATCTATTTAAGGGGTTCTATTGCTTATCTTTATCTTCTTTGGACTCTGCGTTGTTGTTGATTAAGCTTACACGCCGCTGCAAATAAGCATCGCGCATAAACTCATACTTATCCAATGCCGCTTCTTCCAGTGTTCTATCTTCATCCAAAAATTGCGCGCGCTTATTGATGGAATAAGCCGCTGCAACGGGGAAACGCAGCTCTGGCGAATTGATATAGGCAACATTGTTCATGAAAACGCCCGTTACACCTTGTGAAATCGGATCCATAAAGAAGCTATCCACAGCAAGCCCGAACGCATCGCGCGCAGAACTCGGCCCCAAGAAAGGCAACACGATATAAGGCCCGCTGGCAACACCGTAACGGCCTAATGTTTGACCGAAATCTTCGCTGCGCTTACTCAGATTGATATCACTCACTGCACTGATATCGCTGGCAATATCGATCAAACCGAACACACCGAACGTGGTATTGACAAACAACCGTGCGCTGCTGGCAAGCGCGCTCTCATAATTTAATTGAAGTACGGAATTGGTTATTACCACCACATTGTTAAGATTCGAGAAGAAATTACCTACCATCAATTCAAGAGGATCGGGCATTACCCACTTATAAGCCCTTGCAGTCGGATCGAACACATTGTCATAGAACATTTCGTTGAAGTTAAAAATGCTCCGATTTATGGATTCCAGCGGGTCATAGGGATTATTTTGATGATTTGAAGCAGTCGTTATCGGCGTTGAAGCGCAACCCGTTAAAAACAAACCTATAACCAGAGCAACAATTGCCTTTGAGCGAATAGTATTAATCATGTTGTTATTTATTTAGTCAAAAATTGGATGGATCTTGCCACATTTATAAAATTGGTTCAATATACTTCGTCACGATTCGCCATTAGTTTACCCTGTTTCCATGCCATTATGCCTTAATAGCGCATCTAATTCCGGCTCGCGTCCACGGAATGCAACGAAAGACTCCATCGCCGGGCGGCTTCCGCCCACCGCCAGAATCTGCTCGAGAAAGCGTGAACCGGTTTTCGGATTAACAACGGCATTTTCAGCGGTTTCTTCAAACATACTGTACGCATCTGCGGAAAGCACTTCCGCCCACTTATAGCTATAGTAGCCGGCCGAATAGCCTCCTGCAAAAATATGCCCGAAACTGTTCGGAAAACGGTTAAATGCCGGTGGAACGATCACGGCAACTTCCTTGCGGATCTCATCTAGCAATTGCAATACGGTTTTATCGCCATCGGATTTGAAATCATAATGCAAGTGCATGTCGAACAGTGCAAACTCGATTTGCCGCAACATCAACATACCGCTGCGGAAATTCTTGGCCTGCAGCATCTTGTCGAACAAATCCTTCGGCAATGCCGCTCCAGTATCGACATGCTGCGACATGCCAGACACGACATCCCACTCCCAGCAAAAATTCTCCATAAACTGGCTCGGCAATTCGACTGCGTCCCATTCGACGCTATGCATGCCGGAAATATCGATATCTTCAACCCTGGTTAGCAGATGGTGCAAACCGTGACCGAATTCATGAAACAGCACGATCACTTCATCGTGCGTAAATAATGCGGGGCGTACTTGATCGTTGATTCTGACGGGAGCCGAGAAATTGCAGGTCAAATATGCAACCGGAGTTTGGATGACACCGCCCCGGTCTGCGAACCGGAAACCCGTCTGCGCGTAATCGCATCGTCCATCCAGGCGCCGCTGCGTTTAT
>JALRCN010000008.1 GCA_023257295.1 Nitrosomonas sp.
GCCGCGCTCCAGCACATTGCCTTCCTCGATCACGCTGCTCATACCGCCGCCGCCTTCCGGCCGATCCCAGCGGTCGCGCCGGAACGCTTTGCCGTCGACTTGCTCCAGTCCTTTGACGATGCTGTCTTGCAGGTTGAGTAAAAATTCCTTCACTTGTGGTGTATTCATGCAAACTCCCGAGATTAATTTGCGGGTATCACTAAAAATTCATATTTTGTTACAATACTTCGTTGTTCGTAAAAAATATTTACTTGCATATCAATCACATGATGCGTCAATATTTTCTGTTCCCGCCTCGTCTTGTTTAACACTCTGAATTTTTAGCGATGCCCTTACGATCATCAATAAAACGCATTTTAGCGCAGGTTATAGCATGATCATGGGATTTCGTTGTTGATATGGCTCAAATGGGGGAGCCGATTCGGTGCCGCTTCATTTGCATCCGGTGCTCGTAAAGGCGGCTTATAGGATTTAACTTGTTGTCGAAAAAAGCAAAGAGCCTTTATAGTGGTCGTTTAGCTTGCAATGGGATGCCCCCGTTACTTGAACAGATAAATTGATAACGATTTGATTGGGTCAATTTTAAACTGGTATCAACAAGTGCAATCCAGAGCTATGTAAAGCAGTTTTATCGTTCCAATAGCGGACTCATCGGATATTCCAGCGCTTCTTTCATCGCTACCAGCGACAGTACCGCTTCGCGCCCGTCGATGATACGGTGGTCGTACGACAGCGCCAGGTAATTCATCGGGCGGATCACGATTTGGCCGTTTTCCACCACGGGGCGTTCCTTGGTGGCGTGAATGCCAAGGATGGCGCTTTGCGGCGGGTTGATGATCGGTGTCGACAGCATCGAACCGAACACGCCGCCGTTGGTGATCGAGAAGGTGCCGCCGCTGAGTTCTTCGATGGTGAGTTTGCCGTCTTGTGCGCGTTTGGCGAAGTCGGCGATTTGCAGCTCGATTTCGGCGAGCGACAGGCGGTCGGCGTCGCGCAAAATGGGAACGACCAGTCCACGCGGGCTGCCGACGGCGATGCCGATGTCGTAGTAATCGTGATAGACGATGTCGTTACCTTCGACGGAAGCGTTGACGATTGGGTATTTTTTCAGCGCGGCGACTACCGCTTTGACGAAGAACGACATGAAGCCGAGTTTGACGCCGTGTTCTTTCTCGAATTCGGTTTTGTAGCGAGTGCGCAAGTCGATGATCGCCTGCATGTTGACTTCGTTGAACGTAGTCAGAATCGCGGCGGTGGATTGCGATTGTACTAAGCGCTCGGCGACGCGCTGGCGCAACCTGGACATCGCGATCCGGCGTTCGCTGCGTGCACCCGATGGGGTGGCGGAAACGGCTGCCGCAGATTGGGGTTGTACCGTCGTCGTCGCCGCGCTGGACTTGCTCGCCATGTAAGCTTGCACATCTTCCTTGGTGACGCGCCCACCTAATCCAGTGCCTTTGATTGCAACGGCTTCGGTCGCTTTCAGGTTGTTTTCTTCCGCCAATTTGCGCGCGGCGGGCATCAGCATCGGTATTTCCTGGACAGTACCGCTTTTTACGGCGGTTTCTTCGCTGACGGGCACCGGTTGTTTATCCGGCTGCATGACCGCTTCGGTTTCTATCATGGCGACGACTTCGCCGCTGACGACGGTTGCGCCGTCGTTTTTCAGAATTTTGGCGAGTACGCCTGCGTTCGGCGACGGCAATTCCAGCACCACTTTGTCGGTTTCGACATCGACTAGATTTTCCGAGCGATTGACGTATTCTCCGGCTTTTTTGTGCCAAGAAACGAGCGTGGCTTCAGCGACGGATTCCGATAGCACGGGTACTTTGACTTCAACTAACATGATGCATCCCCTTAAATTTTATCCCTGAATGCTGCGGCGATCAGTTCTTCCTGCGTCGACTTGTGTTTTGCGCTGTATCCGACCGCCGGAGACGCCGCCGACGTGCGCAGTGCGTAGCCGAGTTGCTGATCTGGACGCATGTGGCGCAGCAGATAATGCTGGATGCGATGCCACGCGCCTTGGTTTCCCGGTTCTTCTTGGCACCAGATAACATCCTTGGCATTGCCGTAGCGGTCGATTTCAGCCTGAAACTCTTCGTGCGGAAACGGATACAGTTGCTCCAAGCGAACGATCACCATATCCGCGATTTGGCGGTTTTTGCGATAGGCCATCAGCTCGTAGTAAATTTTCCCGCTGCATACAATGATGCGTTTCACCGTTGTCGGATTCAGATCGTCAGTTTCGGCGATGACTGGATAAAAGTATCCATGCGTCAGATCGTCCAGACTGGACACCGAATCTTTATTGCGCAAAAGGCTCTTCGGACTCATGATGATCAGCGGTTTTCTCGTCGGACGAAGCATTTGGCGGCGCAGGACATGAAACATTTGCGCCGGTGTCGACGGCACGCACACTTGGATATTGTAATCGGCGCAAAGCTGCAAATAGCGTTCGAGTCGCGCGGATGAATGTTCTGGGCCTTGCCCTTCGTAACCGTGCGGCAGCATCATTACCAGGCCGCACAGCCGTCCCCATTTGGCTTCGCCGGAGGCGATAAACTGATCGATCACCACTTGCGCGCCGTTGGCGAAATCGCCGAATTGCGCTTCCCAGATCACCAGTTCTTCCGGCTGTGTAGTTGCATAACCGTATTCAAAGCCGAGCACGGCTTCTTCCGACAGCATCGAGTTGATCACGACAAAATCGGGTTGCTCGGGATAAATATGGCGCAACGGGATATAAATACGTTCGCTTTGATCCGCAGCGACTTGTGCGTGCAATTCCGCATGGCGATGAAAAAACGTACCGCGCCCGGAATCCTGACCGGAAAGACGCACCGGATAACCATCCTTGAGCAAAGCCGCATACGCCAGATTCTCCGCCATGCCCCAGTCCAGCGGCAATTCGCCTTTGCCCATTAAGCGGCGATCGGCGATGACCTTCTCGACGCGCGCGTGCAATTTGAAATTCTCGGGAATATCGGTTAAGCGAAGCGCCAATTGCTTTAACGTTGCGATAGGTACGCCCGTTTTAACTTTTTTATTCCATTTGAACGGTTTCAGGTAAGCCGCCCAATTGGCGATATGCGGCGATTGATAATCGTAACAAACTGTCGGATTGGGATTGACGCCCCGATCCATCGCATCGCGGAAAGCTTGCACGCCGTCGCTGAATTCTTTTGCCGTCATGATGCCCGCAGCGATCAGCTTGTCGGCATATAGCTTCAGCGTTCCAGGGTGCCGGTTGATGATTTGATACATGCGCGGTTGCGTCACCATCGGCTCGTCTTGCTCGTTATGTCCAAGGCGGCGGAAACACACCAGATCGATCACCACATCCTTATGAAAACGCTTGCGAAAATCGAATGCTAGCTCGGTTACCATGATCACTGCTTCGGGATCGTCGCCGTTGACGTGAAAAATCGGCGCTTCGATCATTTTCGATACATCGGTGCAATAAAAGGTCGAGCGGCTGTCGCGCGGATCGGAGGTGGTGAATCCGATTTGGTTATTGACGATGATATGAATCGTACCGCCGGTGCCGTAACCGCGCGTTTGCGATAAATTCAGCGTTTCCATCACTACGCCTTGCCCGGCAAATGCAGCATCGCCGTGAATCAGCACCGGGATGACTTTATCGCCCTGACGGTCGTTTAAGAAATGCTGCCGCGCCCGTACCGAACCTTCCACCACTGGGTCGACAATTTCCAGATGCGAGGGATTGAATGCCAACGCTAAGCGCACCACGCCGCCTTCGGTTTTGACCGCAGAAGAGAAGCCCTGATGATATTTGACATCGCCTGACGGCAACTCTTCCGGTTGTTTGCCTTCAAACTCACGGAACAAATCGGCGGGTATTTTGCCCAGCGTGTTGACCAGAACATTGAGCCGCGCGCGATGCGCCATACCCATGACAATTTGCTGTACGCCTGCTTTACCGGCGTATTGAATCAAACTGTCCAGCAACGGAATCAAGCTTTCGTTGCCTTCGCCGGAGAAACGTTTCTGCCCGACATAGCGCGTATGCAGATAACGCTCCAGCCCTTCGGCGGCGATCAGCCGTTCCAGAATATGCTTTTTGTAGTCAGTCGAATAATCCGGGTTGGTGCGCGTGCCTTCCAGTCGCGCTTGAATCCAGCGTTTTTGCTCGACCGACGAAATGTACATGTATTCCGCGCCGACCGAACCGCAATAGGTGTCGCGTAAAATTTGCAGAATCTCGCGCAAAGTTGCGCGCTCTGGGCCGACCAGCGAACCGGTATTGAATACCCGTTCCATATCCGCATCGGAAAAACCGTAATATGCCGGATCGAGTTCCGGTACATCGGGTTGCTGCACCAAGCCGAGCGGGTCCAGTTTCGCTTGATTCAGTCCACGGTAGCGATACATGTTGATCAATTGCAGCACCGCCACTTGCTTGCGATCGTCCGAATCGGCAACGATGGTATCGGGCAATGCGGTTTGACTCTCGGAGTCGGGAAATTTGGTGGCTGGTGCGATGATGCCGGAAGGAGCGGTTTGCGCCGCTTTCTGCGGTGCAATTTGAGCTTTGGTCAGTTGATCGAAATAATCCCGCCAAGCCGCGCTGACCGCATTGGGATTATTGACATATTCTTCATAAACCGCTTCGATGAACGGTGCATTGGCACCGGACAGCACTGTATCGTCAAACAATGGCTTGCTCATAAGTTCGACAGCCTTATCAAAGGTAAAAAGCTATTTTTTGCGATGCGAATCCGGCACATCCCGCAGGGTAGTGCCAGTATAGAGCTGACGCGGACGGCCGATTTTATATGCCGGATCGGAAATCATTTCGCTCCACTGCGCGACCCAACCGACCGTTCTGGCCATCGCAAAAATGGCGGTAAACATGCTGGTCGGGATGCCGAGCGCGCGTTGCACGATGCCGGAATAAAAATCGACATTCGGATAGAGTTTGCGCGAGATGAAATAATCGTCTTCCAATGCAATTTTTTCGAGTTGCAGCGCCAATTTGAACAAACGGTCGTTTTGCAATCCCAATTCATTCAACACTTCATGACAGGTTTCGCGCATCAGTTTCGCGCGTGGGTCCATGTTCTTGTAGACGCGATGGCCGAAACCCATCAGCCGGTAATTGTCCTCTTTGTTTTTCGCGCGCCGGATAAACTCATCAATGCGCGACACATCGCCGATTTCCTCCAGCATGTGCAAGCAGGCTTCATTGGCGCCGCCGTGCGCCGGACCCCATAAACAAGAAATGCCGGCGGAAATACAAGCAAACGGATTGGCACCGCTGGAGCCCGCCAAACGCACGGTCGACGTGGAAGCGTTTTGCTCGTGATCGGCGTGCAGAATCAAAATCCGATCCAGCGCGCGCACGATGACCGGATTGACTTCGTATTTTTCCGTTGGCACGGAAAACATCATGTGCAGGAAATTCTCGGCGTAACTCAAGCGATTTTGCGGATAAACAAACGGTTGTCCGATATTGTATTTATACGCCATCGCGGTAATCGTCGGCAATTTCGCAATCAACCGGAATGCGGATTGTTCGCGGTGCACCGGATCGGAAATATTCAGCGCGTCATGATAAAACGCAGACAATGCGCCAACCACGCCGACCATCACCGCCATCGGATGCGCATCGCGGCGGAATCCGCTGTAAAAACGCACCAACTGCTCGTGTAGCATCGAGTGGCTCTTGATCGCGGCATCGAATGTTTTTTTCTGTTCGGGCGTCGGCAGTTCGCCGTGCAACAATAAATAGCAAACATCGATAAAATCG
>JALRCN010000086.1 GCA_023257295.1 Nitrosomonas sp.
CCAAATACTGTAAACAACGCTAGAAATTCTTACAGATAATGGCTGCGACCAATTCATAGTCGCCCATGACGGGATCCAGTTTTTTGATCGTGATATGATGCAGCTTCATTTGCAGACCAAACTGCTGAAGATTGCTGAGCGCCTCTCCCTTCACATTCAGTAAATAATGATGCCAAAGCTGAAAAAAGAATAACCAATTGCGCTCCGTTACCCGAATCGATGGCAGGTTACACGGCAATCCGCAAATGACATTCATGCATAGGGGTTGCCATTCGTCCCACGCGCGCTGGCGATTACGGTCTTGCAGCCATAACCATCCGCGCAGCAACAAAACATAAAGCAGCAATACCAAAGCCACGATGTGCGCCCCCAAACCAAGCCATTGCGCCCAACCGACAACGTCAGAAGGCATAGCGTATTCCGAAAGTGGCGCCGTACCGGGTATAAGCGGTGCCTTGCACGTTGAGGCTTATATCGTAAACCAGTGCCCATTTCTGGGTTACCCAATGCTGCCCAAGCAATGCATAGATTCGACATCCGCGTTAAGCAGCCGTCCGGGGCCAAGAAGCATTACTTGCTGTCCGCCACCGATCGCGATACCGACTTGATTACGATCACTGTAAAAATAAGCGATTTGCCCCAGATGGCTAAATGTCGGCTCCGGCGCGGATTGCAGTTGACTGATATACAGCGTATAAGCAATGCGGAAATTGCCCCAATAACGCTCCAGTCCGATGCTACCGGTATCGGTATCCAAGAGCGAATAACCGGCATGACGGAAATTGAATAACGCGCCGAACCCATGATCCATTCTAAAATGCGCACTGCCTTGCAACGCCCATTGCGGCAGAAAATGGTGCGCAGGATTGTAATCGGCTTCCACACCCAACGTCCAACGCTCCGTCAACGGCCGCGTAAGTCCGCCCATGATCGCAACGTCCTGCATATCGAACCGCTGCACTTGGGACGCACGTCCATAGATATTGCTGCGCGGCCCGAAAGAACGAAAACCGCCGATGTAGGCGCTGTTCCAACTGGCGAAATTCCGGTCGAGATTTTCATAACTGCCGCCGGTTTCGAAATTGCTGTGCGCCGATTGCGTCGGTACCGGTATCAATGTCGTCGCCAATTTCTCGGCGGGCAGTGGCGGTGAAAATTGCTGCCAGTTTACATGCGGAAAAAGTATCGCCGCTTCGCGTTGCGTTTTCTCCGCCCGCATGGAATCGCCGCTCGCATAAAGGCTGCGCACCAGAAGCTCCCAAGCCGCTTGATAATGGGGAGCCTTCTTAACGGCTTGATACAACAAAGAAGCGGCTTGATCAGGAAGATTCTGCCAGAAACGCACTTGTGCCATGCCTAATAAATAATCGGCATTACCGGGACTTTTCCGCAATAGCGTTTCGTACACGTCGATGGATTCGGCGAATTTCTCGCGCCAGCTTAAAACCCGCGCCAGTAAAAAGAGTGCATCCTCATGTTCGGAATGATCGCGCAGCCACATCCACAAATATGCTTCGGCCTCATCCCATTGCTTTTGATCGGCGGCAGCGACGGCTTTTTGCAAAACCGCTTCATTCGCACCCAATACCGGACTGCCCGCAACGAGAAAAACTATCAGAAAAACAGTACGCCATAAGCGCATCATTTTCTTTGCTTTAAGCGGTGCTTAATGCGCGCAATCAATTCCAACGGTTTGAACGGCTTAGAAATATAATCATCCGCACCGAGATTCAGCGCCGATGCAATATCCTTCTCGCTGGATTTGGCAGTTAACATGATGATGGGAATGTTTCCCCATTCATTTATACCACGGATACGCTCAAGCAAATGCGTACCGTCGACATAAGGCAGCATTACATCAAGCAACACAAGATCCACGGCAATATTGCTCTCGATCCTCTGCAATGCTTCGTAACCATCTTTCGCGAGAATCACTTGATAACCTTCTCGTGTTAAAAGATGTTCCACCAACAACGCGATTACTTCATCGTCTTCTACCACTAAGATATTTTGAGTCATTTTTTGAGGTCTATTTTATTCATGGTGAATCATCGTATTTTTCATACTCGATTGCGATGACGAAAATATATTTTTGTAATATACACCAACCTATCCAGAAAATAGACT
>JALRCN010000115.1 GCA_023257295.1 Nitrosomonas sp.
TTTCATTAACTTCTACAATACCGTCAAACCTCATAAGGGTTTGAATAATGCTACTCCTTATGAAATACTCAACGCTTATTTTAATCAACCTCTCTGTAAACAACCCTGAGATTTCTTACAGTTAAGATTATTATCAACCCAAAGCGCACCATCATCACCATCAAATCCCGATTACAATTTCTTCACCGCTTGATTGGTATAATCGACGAAGTTTTACGATAACCACCGATCTAAAAATTTCAGGAGAACAAATGACCAAACAAATCGTTCATACCGCAGATGCGCCGCAGGCAATCGGCACATACTCTCAAGCCGTTCGCGTCAGCGGCGGGGATACCGTTTATCTGTCCGGTCAGATCGGATTGAATCCCGTCAGCATGCAAATGGCAGACGGCATCGAAGCTCAAATCCAGCAGGTATTTGCCAATCTGACAGCGGTGGCGAAAGCCGGTGGTGGCGGCCTTAGCGATGTCGTCAAGTTGAATATTTTTCTGACCGACCTCGATCATTTTTCTTTGGTCAACGAAATCATGGCCAGCCATTTTTCCCAACCCTATCCAGCTCGCGCTGCCGTGGGCGTTAAGGCGTTGCCGCGCGGCGCTTTGGTGGAAATGGACGCGGTGATGGTATTGCAGGGATAACGCAGCCTTTGACTATCAGCGCTGCGATACAGAAAAAGTTATTGCGCCTGGGTATCCGCAATACGCTCGATTTGCTGCTGCATTTGCCGTTGCGCTATGAAGATGAAACGCATTTATTCCCGATTGGTGATGCACCGCACGGGCAAACAGTACAAGTCGAGGGTGTCATCGTCCATAACGAAGTGGTGCTTCGTCCCAGGCGGCAACTGGTTTGCCAGATCAAGGACAACAGCGGCATGGTGACGATGCGTTTACTCAATTTTTACGCCAGTCAGATCAAAACCTACGCTGCCGGAAATCGCGTGCGGTTGCTCGGCGAGATTCGCAACGGCTTCTTCGGTATGGAAATGGTGCATCCCAAATGCCGCATCGTGCATGAGGGAGAAGCACTCAGCGAAGCCATGACACCGGTTTATCCGACGACTGCAGGTTTGACGCAAAAAATTCTGGGCAAATTGATCCGGCAATCGTTGCACGATGCACAAGCGCAGCAACTGCTAACCGATACCTTACCCGAATCGATGATCGAGCAATACGGATTGATCGGCTTTCAGCAGAGCTTGATGTGCTTGCATCACCCGCCTCCCGAAGTTTCGATTGAGACACTGCAAGCGCGCACTCATCCGGCATGGCAACGAATCAAATTCGACGAATTGCTGGCGCAGCAATTGTCGATGCGCATGCATTACCGTCAACGTCGCAGCCGTTCCGCGCCCGCATTGGCGCCCAAGCATCGATTGACGCAGCATTTTTTGGATCGGCTCCCGTTCGCATTGACTGCAGCGCAACGCAAAGCATGCACGGAAATCGGCCGCGACCTCGCAGCCCCTTTCCCGATGCAACGCTTGTTACAAGGCGATGTCGGCAGCGGCAAGACAATTGTGGCGGCGCTGGCGGCATTACAAGCGATTGAGAATGGTTTTCAAGCGGCGATTATGGCTCCGACCGAAATCCTCGCCGAGCAGCATTACCGGAAACTATTGACTTGGTTTGAACCGTTGCAGATCCGCGTTGCCTGGTTATCGGGCAGTCAAAAGAAAGCACACAAGCGAGCGATGCTGGATGAGATGGCATCCGGCGCGGCACAATTGATCGTCGGCACCCATGCGATATTTCAGGAGCAAGTAACGTTTCACCGATTGGGTTTGGCGGTTATCGACGAGCAACACCGCTTTGGCGTTCAACAACGACTGGCATTGCGCCTGAAAGGAGCGCAACTGGATCAAGTGCCACATCAATTGATGATGAGCGCCACGCCGATCCCGCGCACACTATCGATGAGTTATTTCGCCGACTTGGACGTATCGGTTATCGATGAACTGCCGCCAGGCCGCTCGCCCATCGTCACCAAATTAATCGCCGGTAATCGCCGCGACGAAATCGTTGCGCGCATTCAGCACGTTTGCCAGGAGGGCAAGCAAGTGTACTGGGTATGTCCGCTGATCGAGAAATCCGAAACTTTGCAGCTGCAAACTGCGATGGATACTTATGAAACGTTGTGCGCGATCTTTTCCGAATTGACCGTCGGTTTGGTGCATGGCCGTTTGTCCGCAACGGAAAAAAATGACACGATGGCGCGTTTCAAACAAGGAGAAATTCAACTGCTGGTGGCCACAACGGTGATCGAAGTCGGCGTAGATGTACCCAGCGCTTCCTTGATGGTGATCGAAAACGCGGAACGGATGGGATTGTCTCAGTTACATCAATTGCGCGGCCGCGTCGGGCGCGGCTCGGAAGCCAGCATTTGTATTTTGATGTTTCAGCAACCGCTGTCCGAAGTGGCGCGCAAACGGCTCAAAATCATTTTCGAGCATACCGACGGTTTTGAAATTGCACGCCAGGATCTTCAGTTACGAGGCCCCGGAGAGTTCCTCGGTGCGCGCCAGAGCGGCATTCCGATGTTGCGATTCGCCGATCAGGAACAAGACGGCGACTTAATTGCTGCTGCACAAACTGCCGCCGATGCGTTGCTAGACGATTATCCGGCACTGGCGCAACAACATATTGCGCGTTGGTTGGGTGACAAAACCGAGTATTTGCGGGTATGAACAAAATGCATTGGTGGAACCCATTGGCCGATAATCGCTCTAAATTGCGATTCGCTTTACTTTATTTTCTACAACAACCTATTTTATTCATGATGAAAACAAGCTCATATCGAAGATACTCCGATCGTTTCCCGACCATCAGCAAACGATGCGGTGCCATGCTGCTGTGCGTTGCGCTTGCGTCGCCCGCTTATGCCGACAACGAATCCATCAAGCATCTTCAGAAAACCGCCAGCATCGCGTATGACAAGATGATACAGGCTAAGCAATCCGCCGATAACACCTCTAAGGATGCCGCCTTCGCAGAAAAAAAGCTTGAATCTTTAAAACGAAAATTAGCGGTTGCCGAACAAGAATACACGTCCATCCGAAAAAAATTGGATCAAGCCGGATTGACGCTAGAGCGCGCTACCCAACAATGGAAGCAAGCCAGCGATGCATTGGCGCTCGAATGGAACAAAGATAGTGAATCGAGGTAACGACTGCAATCGAACGATCATATCGGGGATCGATTAACCGTTTTTCCTATAATTAATGCAGAAGATTACTGACAAGAAATAAAAAATAAATTAGCATTAATATCCCTGTAATCAATACAGGTTTTGACAACAACACGTAACAAAATGATTAAGATGTAAGAATTTCTAGCGTTGTTTACAGTATTTGGGAGAATACTGTAGATGAACATACATAAACGCACCCGCTTAACTTTACTGGATCGTCAGGAAATCTGGCGGCTCTACCAAACCCGAATCTGGAAGG
>JALRCN010000120.1 GCA_023257295.1 Nitrosomonas sp.
TTTCATTAACTTCTACAATACCGTCAAACCTCATAAGGGTTTGAATAATGCTACTCCTTATGAAATACTCAACGCTTATTTTAATCAACCTCTCTGTAAACAACCCTGAGATTTCTTACACATCAGTGATTTATTGAGTTATGCGCGTGCCGGTTCGGTTGATAAGGATTCCGTATTTTTTAGAGTAAGAGATATGATCGATACAGTACTTGAATTGCAGCCCTTGCGTGCTGGATTTGAGATTCGGCTTGAGGTCGACGATTTGGAAATGTATACAGGGAAAACAGCGCTTGAAACCGTGCTGCGGAATTTGATTGCCAATGCTGTGAAGCATCATGATCTTGAAACGGGTGAGATTAAGGTTGCGGCACATACCAAAGGCGAATTTATCGAATTTAGCGTAAGTGATGATGGACCGGGCATATCTTCGCAAGTGCAAGATCGGGTTTTCAAGTTATTTCAAACAGCTTCCAAGAATAATCAGCAACAGAATTCCGGTGTTGGATTGGCGATTTCTAAACGCACCGTGGAAGCTTATGGTGGCTGGATTGTGGTCGAATCAACAGACGGATGTCGTGGAACGACTTTCCGCTTTTTCTGGCCGCATACTCCGATCCCACCTACAGTAACAAGGAGTGTTTCATGACCAATCATCAATTGACCATTTTGTTGATCGACGATGACGATGTTGCCATCGAAAGCGCGCAGCGAAACCTGAGAAAATGCGGTATCGATTACCCGGTATTGACTGCTGGCAATGGACAAGAAGGATTGGCGGTGCTACGCGGTGAAAGCGCTTATGGCAAGATACCGGCTGAATTAGTCGTGTTGCTGGATTTAAATATGCCGGTTAAGAACGGATTTGAGTGTCTGGAAGAATTGCGCAACGATCCGAAATTGCGTTCAACGGTAGTTTTCGTGCTAACCACGTCCGATGCGGATACTGATCGAACCCGAGCCTATCACAACTGCATCGCCGGTTACATGGTCAAGTCGGCACTTGGACATCAGTTTGCGCAATTGGCGAATTTGTTAAGTGTTTATAAAAATTCCGTAAGTTTCTCCTGATCATGGATACGCTGAACGATTCTCTAAAGCTTCTGCTCGTTGATGACGATGACGTTGATCGCGAGCGTGTTCGACGGCTTTTGAAGAATTTGCAGCTCAATTGTCATGTAACCGAGGCCTGCACTATTTGTGAGGCAAAGGATTGTCTTGAAAAAGATACATTCGATTGTATTCTTTTGGACTATCACATTGGAAGTTCCTTTGGCACGGATATCCTCCAGGACAGCAGTTATCTCAGGCTGAAATTGCCCGTTATTCTGGTGACAGGGCAAGGCAACGAGCGTATCGCCGTTCAAGCGATGCAGAACGGCGTTTGTGATTATATTCCCAAAGCGCAATTGCGAGAGGATCTTCTGGAAGCGGTTCTGATCGGCACAATGAAGCGTGCGAAGTTGGAACAGGAATTGAGAATCAAGCAAGAGCGGCTTGAGTTTCTCAGTTTCTTTGATAGTCTGACCGGTTTGGCAAATCGCGCTTTGTTTTTTGATCGTTTTCAGCAAGCGTTGCAATTGGCAAAACGCAATGGCAGAACGCTTGCTGTTATGCAGATCGATCTCAATCTTTTTAAGCTCGTCAACGATACTTACGGGCATGCTGTGGGTGATGGCGTGTTGCTTGCCGCTGCGCAGCGAATAAAGAAATGTTTGCGCGCAGCGGATACGGCAGCACGCTTGGGCGGGGATGAATTTGCCGTCCTTTTGACCGAGATTCATTCGCCCAAGGATGCGTCGATTGTTGCTGAAAAAATATCAAAGGCATTACAAGATCTGATTTTAATCGATACACATCTGATCCAGATTGGCGCATCAATCGGTATTGCGTTACATCCTGAGCAAGGCGATTCACCTGAAATCTTACTCAAGAAAGCCGACATGGCGATGTATGTCGCCAAACGGAGCAAGAAAAATTCAGTTGTTTATATCAATGAGATCGATCTTTTAGGGAGATCCTCGCTAGCGGAGATTGATGAACTAATCTTTGCTATTGATAATAAAGAGTTATTTGTTGAATATCAGCCTATTATCGATTTGTCGAATCAGAGACTGCGCAGTGTAGAAGCGCTGGTGCGTTGGCAATCGAAGAATGGGAATGTTATTTATCCAGGAGAATTTATCCCAACTGCCGAATCATCCGATGTAATTTATCCGTTAACGTATGCAGTAATCAATTTGGCACTGGATCAAGCCAGAAACTGGCTTGATTTGGGTTTTCCCGTACCAGTTGCGGTCAATTTGTCGGTGCGTATGTTGGATGATGATGATTTTCCCAGGCAACTGATCAATGCGTTGCGTGTACGAAACTTACCAATCTCTTGCATTACTTTCGAATTGACCGAGACAGCGGTGATGTCGAATATTGAGCAAGCCAAAAAGGTGTTTGGTCAGCTGAACGCTATGGGCGTTAAAATAGCGATCGATGATTTTGGTGTCGGTTTCACCTCTTTACAATACCTGCAACAGCTTGATGTTTCGGAAATTAAAATCGATAAGATATTCGCTGCAAATTTGCAGCGAGATTCTCGCAGCAAGGTAATTATAGAATCTGTTGTCATGCTGGCCAAAGGGCTTGGTACAACTGTCGTGGTTGAAGGTATTGAAAATATAGGATTGGTAAAGGATCTACGTAAGTTTGGTTGTCATTTCGGTCAAGGTTACGGTATTGCTTATCCGATGCGGAGCGAAAAAATTCGCGATTGGAAGCTTGGTCGGAAATAAAGAATTGGAATTTTCTGCAGTAGAGCACCTGTCTTCTTGAGCGTTCTGCTTGTTTTCGTAAACGAAGTAAAAGCGGCTATTTATCTTTCCAAATCGAATAAATCAATAATCCCCAGGCGCTGAGAAACGAAATGCCACCGAATGGCGTAATCATCGCCAGTGTGCGCACACCGGTAATGCTCAGAGCGTATAGGCTGAAGCTGAACAAAACAATGCCTGCCATCATAAGCCAGCCGGATAGCGGAATCAGACGCGATTGAGGGAAATGAAACAGCAGCAATCCGATGGCCAAGATACCGAAGGCATGATAAAAATGATATTGCACGCCGGTGTGAAAAACCGCCAGCATGTCGCTGGTTAAGATATGCTTGAGACCGTGTGCACCAAATGCGCCGAGCGCAATGCACAATAAGATATTGATCGCACCGAGAAGCAAGAATGTTTTTGACATCGGTATTGAGTCCTTGTTGAGATAAGTCGCGATATGTTTCGGTCAGGAGTTCGCAGTGTCATCGACAATCGCATCGCAGTTGCCGCGCGCGAATTTTACCTGAATTCGGTTGCCACATCGCAGTTGTTTGCTGTCGCGGACGATTTCGCCCTGCTGCGTATAAGCGATACTATAGCCGCGTTCAAGCACCGATTGCGGATTCAGTTGCGCCAATTGCGCCCGCAGATGATTCAGTTTTAGACTGCGTGTTGCGAAAGCATGCGCATAACTGTTGTGAAAGCGCAGAGCCAATTGTTTCTGCCGCAATTCAAGTTGATCGACATCAGGGCCGGTGGTGATGAGCCGTTGATTGCAATCAAGCAATGTCCAGCGCCTCTTTTCGCATTGATGTTTCCATGCCGTACTCAATCGTTGCTGCAAATGCTGCAATTGTATTGCTTGTCGCTTAATCCGGTCCCCAGGGTCAATGAGGCGGTGCGACAAGATATCCAGTTGCTGCATGGCACGCTCGATCAGATTCCGGGTGGCACGAATCAGGCATTGCTGCAGATTATTGACGGCTTGACTCAATTCCTTGCGATCCCGGGTAACCATTTCGGCAGCGGCAGTGGGCGTCGGGGCGCGCTGATCGGCAACAAAATCGGCGATGGTGAAATCGATTTCATGACCGATACCGCTGACAATCGGAATTGTACTGGCGGCGATTGCATACGCCGCAATCTCTTCATTAAACGCCCACAGGTCTTCGATACTGCCGCCGCCGCGGCAGAGTATCAGTACGTCGCACTCTGCACGGCTATTGGCAATTTTGATGGCATCAGAAATGTTGGCAGCGGCAGTTTTTCCCTGTACCGGCGCGGGATAAACGATGACCGGTATGGCTGGCATGCGGCGGCGCAACGTGGTGAGGACATCGCGCAATGCCGCAGTGTCCGGCGATGTGATGACGCCGATTTGTTTGGGGTATGTCGGCAATGTTTTTTTCCTATCCGAACTGAATAAACCAGCATGCTCCAGCCTGGCTTTCAGTTCTTCGAATGCCTCGAATAATTCGCCCAACCCGGCGCGACGTATCGTTTCGACATTTAACTGAAAATCCCCGCGCGACTCATACAAGGTGACTGCTGCCAACACCTCAACCTGCATGCCGTCTTGAGGCTGCCAATCGAGGTAGCGGTTTTTTTGGCCAAAAATGACACATCGAACCTGCGCATCGCTATCCTTTAGTGAAAAATACCAATGCCCTGACTGGTAGCGCTTCAAATTGGAAATCTCACCTTTAATCCAAAGTAACGGCAAATGAGATTCCAGCAATCGCCGAGCGGTGCCGTTTAATTCGCTGACGGTCAGTACCTTACGGTATAGATCGCTGGCTGACGGTGGGTTCAACATCATTGATCAGATTAAGCGCTTGCGTATAATTTATTGTTTATAAACATAAATATAATTAGATTAAAAAACAGTCAAGCCTAAAAAACATGTTTGAATTTGATAGTTTAGTTGGCATTAAGGTTACATACCCACAACCTTATCCACAGAAATTGTGGATAGCACATGGATTGTTTTTTGTACAATGAGTTATATGTAAGAAATCTCAGGGTTGTTTACAGAGAGGTTGATTAAAATAAGCGTTGAGTATTTCATAAGGAGTAGCATTATTCAAACCCTTATGAGGTTTGACGGT
>JALRCN010000183.1 GCA_023257295.1 Nitrosomonas sp.
TGGATATTCCTCAGCTGGCACGCATGGGCGTGGAGATATTCTTTACTCAAGTATTCCGCGACGGCTATTTTCATGCCGATATGCACCCCGGGAATATCTTCGTCGGCAAAGATGGCCGCTATATTGCTGTAGACTTCGGCATCATGGGCACCTTGAGCGACGAAGATAAGAATTATCTGGCACAAAACTTCCTCGCTTTCTTCCGGCGCGATTACGGTCGAGTAGCGCAAACACATGTCGAAGCCGGTTGGGCACCAAAAGATACGCGTGTCGATGATTTTGAGGCCGCGATACGCGCCGTATGCGAACCTATTTTCGATAAGCCGTTAAAAGAAATTTCATTTGGACGGGTGTTATTCCAATTATTTCAAGCTTCGCGGCAGTTTAATGTGGAAATTCAACCTCAATTGGTATTGCTACAAAAAACACTGCTTAATATCGAAGGGCTTGGACGCGATTTGGATCCCAATTTGGATCTCTGGAAAACAGCCAAACCTTTCTTAGAGCGCTGGATGGCCGAACAAATCGGTTGGCATGGGTTTGCCAGCAGAATAGAAAAAGAAGTGCCAAATTGGGCGATTATCCTGCCAGAATTCCCCCGTTTAATTCATCAAGCCATTGCGGTCAATCGCAATGAGGCGCTGGAAAAACAGATGATCGACATGATTGCCGAAGGAAAACGTCAAAATCGATTGTTGGCGCTGATCGCAATTTTGCTGACGGTATTGTTGGCTTGGAATATTTTTCATTAATTTTCTTACTGCGTTATGAGCTATTATCGATACCATGTGTTCTTCTGCACCAACCAACGCGAAGGCGGCACCAAATGCTGCAACGATTGCGGCGCACAGGAATTACGCGATTACGCCAAGCAGCGGATCAAATCGCTGAAACTCGCCAGCAAGAACAAAATCCGCATCAATAATGCCGGTTGCCTTGATCGCTGCGATGAAGGCCCCGTGATCGTGATTTACCCCGAAGAAACATGGTACACCTACATCGATCAAGAAGACATCAATGAAATCATCGACGAGCACTTAGTTAAAGGAAATATCGTCGAGCGCTTGAAAATTTAACGGATATAAAGACCGAGTAATTTGCCAGCCGCAACGCAAAAAATTTTTATCGACGGCCCTGCCGGAAAAATCGAAACCATCCTATCAGCGCCCGCATCGACACCGCAAGGCATCGCCATCATTGCACATCCGCATCCGCTGCATGGAGGCACTATGGATAACAAGGTGATTCAGACGCTGTTTAACACATTGCAATTGCTTGATTTTGCGGTTGTAAAATTCAATTTTCGCGGTGTTGGAGCAAGCGACGGTGTTTTCGATCACGGCACGGGTGAGATTGACGATGTGATCGCGGTTACAACGGCAATTCGCAACCGATTTAGCGATACAACTGCAAAGTTGCCGCTGTTGCTCGGCGGATTCTCATTTGGCGGCGGAATTCAACTGCATGCCGCCGAAAAGCTAAATCCCGAGTTTCTGATCCTGATAGCGCCGTCTGTTGCCAATCTCAAAGCGCCGCCAGTTTCTGATTCAACACAGCTTACTTTGATCATTCAGGGAGATAGAGACGATATTGTATTGCCGGAACAAATTTTTGCATGGGTAACCCCAAAATCGCAGCCGATTGTTTTCATACCCGGTGCCGGGCATTTTTTTCATGGAAAACTGATGCTGCTCAAGCAATTGATATTGGAATTCTTCTCAAATAAAACTTGATGAGAGCGCCGCGCCGGTAAAAGAACAGGCTTCCAAGCGATATCAAAGATCGGTACGACCCGCAGCGGGGGTAATTATGCTCTACTCTTTTTAATCTGATACATGGCATTATCGGCGCTCGCCATCAATGCTTCCAAGTTTTCGCCATCTCGTGGAAATAACGCAAGGCCAATACTGGCACTTATGGCTGCTGCTGGCAATATGTATTCCAGCACAGGCGGATACGGAAACACAATGACAGCGATTGGAAAAGGAATTAACTCGCATCCAACAGGAATCTCAATCAACTTATTAGCAATTCTTGATGATTCAGGAATTGCGTCGCAATGAAATGTCGAAGGCGCCGATGATAACCGCGCAACCGATTTCACCGGAAAAGAGCATACCTATTCCGAAATATGAAGAGTTGGTTCAACAGAGACAAGGGAAACAGGAAAGATAAAGCAGTATGCGATTGAGCTCGATTCGCTGTACAGCCGCTTTAAAGCGTTGGAAGATGAAAAGCGCGCAATTCTTGAGCAAATCAACGCGCTTGAACAAAAACCGATCGAATGACTATTTTGTCAGGCGTAAACGATCGCGAAATTATTTACCTTCGAAATTTTTGTACCAAAGATCGTAAATCTCGTCTGACCAGAGCGATTTGATCCAAACGACAACATCGTCGACTTGCTGTTCTGTCAATTTGCCTTCCCATGACGGCATGGAACCTATTTCCGGCGGCGTCCCCTTCAGAATCGTTTTCTTTAGAACCTCGGTGGAATGATGCCAAGCGTGCGCGGAACTATCCAGCGGTGGGGGAGGATACTTGCCATCCAGATTGGGCTTGCGCCAATCTGGGGTGGCCTCTCCGTTGGAGCCATGGCAACCGGTGCAGTTTGCACGATAAACCGCCTCGCCACGCTGGATTTGCTCCGAATCTAGGTTGCGGACGATCAATCCGGTTTTTCCATCAACCACTGGCTTTCCGGTAATCACGGCGGGCGGAACGGAATCGCCGCAACCGAGGATAAGGACAGCGGCAATTCCGCACAGCAAAAAGATGCGTACGGTCATGAAAGCGGAAAATTATTTCAGACGCATTATCGAACCCGTTTGCTGTGGCTGCGGTTCAGGTTCAGGTTCCGATTGTGATCGCTCGACTTGTTGCGCATGTGGGTCATAACGCTTGTAGATGGTTGTATCTTTGCGCTCCTGGTCGCGCTCTTTGATCAGCAGCACGCTGTAAGGATCGACTCGTGAACCTTCCATGCCGGGCGTGCCGTGCGGCATATCCGGCACGGCCAAACCGACGGCATTGGGTTTCTCCTTGAGGAAGCGAACAATATCCGGTGCCGGTACATGGCCCTCGAACGCATAGCCGTTAATCAGCGCGGTATGACAAGATCCCAATGTATTCGATATGCCCGATTTTTTTCTGATCTCTTTATTACCGACATCGTGTGTTTTTACCGTAAAACCATGATCGCGCATGTGATCGACCCATTTGCCGCAGCATCCGCAAGTGGGGCTTTTATAGACCTCAACGGTAGTTGTCGCCGCAACGTGCGAGGTTACGCTCAACAAACCGGCAGCGATTATTGATCCCATCAACAGATTACTGATTCGTCTTTTCATTTTTTCTCCACAAAAATTTTTCCATGCATTTTCTTAAAATGACCGGGCAACGGACAGGCAAAATCGATAGTACCCGCACCGGCAAATTGCCAGATCATTCCTTTTGTTCTCCAGGTTCAAGCTGCAGCAGGTTCGCTTCGGCATACGCATTGTCTGGGTTGATACGCCGCATACCGGCCGCTTTTTTCAAATCCGCCGTTAAGCCGATCAGCATTTCGTGCTTATGGTTACCACCGTTTTTAATTAAAAACCGCACGGTTTCTCCTTCCTTAACGGTAATTTCAGCGGGTAAAAACATATTATCGACTTGCGTCAGTTTTATCGTTCGCACGGCTTTATTCACGCTTCCTGGCTTGCCAATATCGACATTCGTACCGGAATAATTTACGTTGGTATGGCTATCGCTCGAAAACAAGACCAAGATTAGCAATGGTATAATTCTGCTCATCGAATTCCCCCGAAAATGGTTCCAGAATCCGTGTACCTATCCCGCCTTGATTAGAATCCAGCTATGCTAAATCGTTCCGCGTCGTTTGTCTAATATCAGGGCTCAATGGTAGTGTCTCAGTTTGAATTATTTTGTTTTATATTTTCCCCTACTTCTATCTTTCAATGTTTCTTTAGCGTCAATCAGCGCAACAACATCATTCATAGACCAAAGAGTATTTGAAACTCCTGCTGCCATTGCTGGTGTTGTTTTTAATGTTTTGTGAATGCGCACGAAGTTATAGTGCATAAAATGGAGTGCTACTGCATGAGCAAGGTTTTCAATCTTTTTGCTGAATCCATTGGTCAACCGGGTAAATCTTCGCATTCCCATGCGCATAGTTAAATTGTTGCGTTCAACATAGCTTGTAGATATATGATCAATATTAGGATTACCAACCATTACACGTTTTTCTGAGCTAACGAATGATGCCGGACTATATCGTTTATCTCCCTTTTGCTCTTCTCCGTAGATTTTAACCAGCATTGCATAATCAACCATGCCGCCAAAGAATTGCTGTAAGAATTTCTAGCGTTGTTTACAGTATTTGGGAGAATACTGTAGATGAACATACATAAACACACCCGCTTAACTTTACTCGATCGTCAGGAAATCTGGCGACTCTACCAAACCCGAATCTGGAAGGTAACGCAACTGGCGGAACGCTTCCGCGTCAGCCGACCAACGATATATGACGTACTCAAACGAGCCAGACTCCAGGAATTTATCCCGCGCAACAGTACCAACCAGCGATTCAAGACGTTACAGTATGGTCTCAAACGCCCGACCAAAGTTGAGCAAACTATCCAGGAACGCCTCAAGCGGGAAGCCAAGCGATACAACAAATCTTATCCGGGAGAGCTAGTTCATTTCGATACCAAACGACTTCCCTTACTGAAAGGGCAATCCGCCAATGAACCTCGCGAGT
>JALRCN010000206.1 GCA_023257295.1 Nitrosomonas sp.
TCAAGATTTTTAAGTGGCTTGAGATCTGGGTATCCCCAACGAAGTTGTCCTGAGGCAGTTCCGTAGGTCATACTCAAACAACGAAGATCAGTTCCTTCTGCTCCACGAGCCTTAGCAACCATTCCGACTCGCGCACACTCATCTCCAGCCTTCGCTTTTGCTGATGGAACCTTTGCAGCGCTTGCTGAACTTGTTCCAGATATAACTAGCGCAAATGAAGTTAACGCTACTGCTGCCGCAGTAAGTGTTTTTTTCAATGACATTTCTTCTCCTAATTTTTTTCTCTCGAGGGTGAGAGAAGAGCCCTACCGTAGCGGCCCTGATAGCTTGAGAGAAGGCGTTTTCAGCCTCAGATTGATAACAATTCTGAAAAAAACTAGCGTAAATCAGCCTATTGCCCTAATTCTTTGAGTTTCTCCCCAGATAACCGATAGACAGTCCATGCATCCATTGCATCGCGCGATTTATCGGCTTGGTTGTGATTGACGAAAAACACGATCACCGCTCGCCTTCCCTGTTTATTCAATAGATAGCCAGCCAAAGCGCGCACATCGTTCAATGCGCCGGTTTTCATATGCGCCACTCCTTTAACCGGCGAATCTAAAAAACGATTCTTCAATGTGCCGTCGATGGCGGCAATCGGCAGCGATGACGTAAATTCAGGCATTACCGGGCTATTGAAAGCCACCAAAAGCAATTGCCCCATATGCCGCGCGCTGATTCGTTCCTTGCGCGACAAACCCGAGCCGTTTTCCACCACCAATTCCGGAAAATCGAGTTGCTTAGCGGCCAACCAGTGCTTTACCGCCGCCGCCGATTTGGCAAGTGTCGCCGGGGAATTAGCGTCAACCGTTCGTCCCGTGCCCAATGCCAAATACAACTGGCGTGCAGCAATATTATTGCTGAATTTATTGATGCCGCGCACGATCTCCGCCAATGGCGGGGATTGATAAACCTTCAACGGTATCAGCCCTTGCGGTACGCGATTGACAACGACATCGCCGTGAAACAAACCGCCTTGTTGCATCCATAGGTGCCTAAATAAATCGCGCATATAGCTTGCACTGTCTTGCAAACTCAGCATATGCGATTGCTTACCGCACTGACTGGAGAAATTGCCTTTCAGGACTACCGTAAAGCGGTTTTTATTTCCCACGTCCGGCATCGCATCAATCATCAGCGCATTGCGCCAATCGCCGCACGTGCTGTGGGTCAGTTTTAACTGATTGTTAATTTGAACTGAACCCGGTACCGGATCGATCGCCACGCGAACTTCGTTTCTCTCCGGTTGCGGGAAAAAGTGGATTGTGGATGCCCGGTAATTGATCAACAATGCTTCCGGAATGACATTGTAAGTACGATAGGGCTGTCCGTCGAAATCACCCGGATCGTCATTTGGGATTGCGTAGTGCGTGTTATCGAGGATCAAGTCGCCCCTGATTTCATGCAGCCCGGTTTGGCGCAAACGATGAATCAACAGCCAAAAATTTTCCAGATCGAGCTTAGGGTCGCCGTAACCTTTGATCGCCAAATCGCCATGCAAAACCCCGTCCATTAATGTCCCGTTGGCATACAGCATGGTCGGCCAGGTATACGCAGGCCCCAGCAACTCCAATCCGGCATATGTCGTCAGTAATTTCATCACCGATGCCGGGTTCATGCCGACATCGGCATTGACCGTTATCAGCGGTTGATTCGCGCCGATTTCCTGAACAAACACGCCGATTGCGGATTCTGGAATGGCAAGTTGCCTGAGTTTTTGCTTAACTGCGTCCGGTAATTCAGTGGCAAGCACTGGAACCGACAGCGCAATCAGTGAAATAAAAAGAATAAGACAAGTGCAATTTCTGCGCATTGTGTCGAATGGCTTTCAGGTTCGCTATTTTTTCATCTTACACATCGAGAAACCGTCATCCCAGCCCATACGGTACTGCCCATCCTTGTCGTAGCGATTACGATCCTTAAATGCCCAACTTGTGTTCTTCGCTGTCTCGCAACCGTCGATATATCCTTGTTGCGTACTTTCCGGGTAGCCGGTCAAGTTGTATTTGGGTTTTGCACTCTGCGGCAACGGCCTCGCCGGGCGCTCAGGCTTTTTACCGGGTATGGGCTGTTGTTGCTTCGAAGGCAAACCACCGCATGCGGAAACAATTAACGCGATGACAGCGATTAAAAAGAATAAACGAGTACGCATAGCATTATTATCTTCAGGAAATACCAAACCTTACAGCACCGATTTCAGGAGCTTACCCATTTCCGCCGGGTTGTGCGTCACCTTGATGCCGCATGCCTCCATCGTATCGAGCTTTTCCTGTGCGGTTCCTTTACCGCCGGAAATGATCGCACCGGCATGCCCCATCCGCTTCCCCGGCGGCGCGGTCACACCAGCGATGAATCCGACCACCGGTTTGCGCATATTGTCTTTGATCCAACGCGCGCAATCTTCTTCGTCGCTGCCGCCGATCTCGCCGACCATCAGCACCGCATCGGTTTCATCATCGTCGTTGAACAACCGCATCACATCCAAGTGCTTCAAGCCATTGACCGGATCACCGCCAATGCCGATGCAGGTGGATTGTCCCAAACCAAGCGCCATCAATTGCGCCACAGCTTCGTAGGTCAAGGTACCGGAACGCGAAACCACGCCAATACGGCCTTTTTTATGGATATAACCCGGCATAATACCGATTTTGAGTTCATCCGGCGTAATAATGCCGGGACAATTCGGGCCGATCAACCGGGTTTTCCTGCCTTGCATTTTGTAGCGCGTGCGAATCATATCGCGCACCGGAATGCCTTCGGTAATACAGATCACCAGATCCAGATCGGCTTCTACCGCCTCGTCGATAGCCGCAGCGGCGAAAGGCGGCGGCACATAAATAACTGAAACATTGGCACCAGTTTGCTGCTTGGCTTCCTTGACCGACGCAAAAACCGGAATACCGTCGAAATCCTCACCCGGTTTACGCGGATTGATCCCGGCGACAAAACATTGCTTGCCGTTTGCGTAGTCACGGCACATACGGGTATGAAACTGCCCGGTTTTCCCGGTAATTCCTTGCGTCATCACTCGGCTGTTGCGATTAATCAGAATGGACATGGCACGCGGCTCCTGTTATGACGGACACTGACATTGGCAAGTAAAATTCGCAGAACCAGATCTTGCCGCATGAACCGCTTTCTGTGCGGCATCGGCCATATTTTCCGCCGAAATGATCGTTAACCCGGAATCGACCAGAATTTTCTTGCCGATATCGACGTTGGTACCTTCCAAGCGCACCACCAGCGGCACGACCAGCTGCACCTCGCGCGCCGCAGCGACTACGCCCTGCGCAATGACATCGCATTTCATGATGCCGCCGAAAATGTTGACTAAAATCGCTTTCAGTTTCGGATTACGCAACATCAATTTAAATGCTTCGGTTACCTTCTCCGCCGTCGCGCCGCCGCCGACATCGAGAAAATTAGCCGGATTGCCGCCATACAGCTTGATGATATCCATTGTCGCCATCGCCAAACCGGCACCGTTTACCAGACAACCGATATCGCCGTCCAATGGAATGTACGATAACTCATGCTTCGATGCTTCGACCTCGACCGGATCTTCCTCGTCCAAATCGCGCAATGCGACAATATCGGGATGTCGAAACAGCGCATTATCGTCGAAATTCATTTTTGCATCGAGCGCAAGCACTTGTTTGTCAGCAGTCGCCAGTGGATTGATTTCCAGCAGCGATGCATCGCATTCATCGAATGCGCGGTACAATCCTTGCAGCAGCAATACGGTTTGCGGCAAATATTGTTCGGGAATACCGATTTTTTCCGCAACGTCTTTTGCCTCTTGCTCGCGCAACCCTGAGATCGGATCGATAAATACTTTATGAATCTTCTCTGGCGTCTCTGCAGCGACGGTTTCGATATCCACCCCTCCCTCGGAACTTGCCATCAGGCACACACGCTGTTGCCGCCGCTCCACCACCATACCGATATAAAATTCGTTCTCGATATGTACACCCTGCTCAATATAAAGCCGGTGCACCGGTTGTCCTTCCGGTCCGGTTTGATGCGTCACCAGCCGCATATTCAACATCTCCCCTGCCCGCTGCCCAACTTCCTGCAGCGACCTTGCCACCTTTACGCCGCCGCCTTTACCGCGCCCACCGGCATAAATCTGCGCCTTGACCACCCATGCGTCTCCACCCAGCTGCCGCGCCGCGTCAACCGCTTCATCAGCACTAAAGCAAGCTATTCCCTTCGGCGTAGCAACACCGAATTTTCGCAAAATCTCCTTGGCTTGATATTCGTGAATTTTCATCGATCGACTCCATTGGTTGCTGGCCTTTAGTTATGACGATCTCAGTATATCCGAAACCTATTCGATGCGAGAACCATGTGTCGTTTTGCATCGATTTACCGGAACCTGAAATCGACTAAAGGTATGCTCGCAAAGTCCGAAAACATTACGGTGAAAATATGTTTTAATAAGCGAGTCATTGTATTATCGCAGTCAATCCAATCGGAGAACACTAGTCATGAAAAACCCAATTCTGCCTTTAATCGTTGCATTTGCGATTACATCGCCCACTTTTGCTGGCAAATATATTCCATCGAATGGCATCCCGGTAGAAGATCAATATATTGTCGTACTTAAAGACGAAACGCCCTCCGTGCAAGCACGAGAAGCTCTGCTGCAAAACTTTGCCACCCAACACGGCGGTGAACTTATTCGAACCTATGTCGCAGCACTGAATGGTGGCGTGATTCGGATGAATGAAGCCAAAGCCAAGGCATTAGCAAATCATCCGTTTATCAGTTATATCGAACAAGATAGCGTAATACAGCTCATCGTGCCAATAGGCACAACCTCACAAAACCCAACACCATCGTGGGGATTGGATCGTATCGATCAGCATTCGCTGCCCCTGAATTCCGCTTACAGTTACAACAATGACGGCACTGGCGTTAACGCTTACGTTATCGATACCGGCATCCGCATTTCACATTCCGAATTCAATGGACGAGCCACGCTAGGTTATGATGTCATTAAAGGCAACAGCAAAGGTGGTGATTGTAATGGGCACGGCACTCATGTTGCTGGAACTATCGGCGGTATCAATTATGGTGTAGCTAAGAATGTTAATTTGATCGCAGTTCGCGTACTCAATTGCCAAGGTTATGGAACAATCAGCGGCATCATTGTCGGTATCGATTGGGTAACAAAGAATGCCTCTCGCCCTGCCGTTGCCAATATGAGTCTGGGCGGTGGTGCCAGCACATCGCTGGATACTGCGGTCAGCAATTCGGTTAACGCTGGTATTTCTTATGTCGTCGCAGCAGGAAATTCAAGCCAGGACGCATGCGTATCCTCGCCTTCTCGCGTCCCTAGTGCGATTACTGTGGGAGCCACAGATAAAACAGACACGCGGCCATCTTGGTCGAACTTTGGCGAATGTCTCGATTTATTTGCTCCTGGAGTTAGCATT
This sequence comes from Nitrosomonas sp., assembly GCA_023257295.1. GTDB lineage: Bacteria > Pseudomonadota > Gammaproteobacteria > Burkholderiales > Nitrosomonadaceae > Nitrosomonas. The sequence continues at coordinate 5,484 of JALRCN010000206.1, forward strand.
ACATCGGCGTGGAAAGATTCCAACACTGCCGTCAATACCATTAGCGGCACCTCAATGGCAGCTCCACATGTAGCCGGTGTGGTTGCATTGAAGCTGCAAGGAACACCAGATGCAACACCTGCCCAAATTGCAGTCGCATTAATCGACAAATCGACCAAGGATGTTGCCTTAAACATCGGCAATAACTCACCTAATCAGCTGCTTTTTACCGATTATTAGAAAACCTCTCCCAATACCCGCCATTGCGAACAAAGCGATCTGCATAGCGATTTCTCATTATGTTCGTAATGGCGGCGGCTCTACATTAACCGTTGCGCGTCAATGGCCAGCCAATCAGTAAAACTGTAATGGTGACAACAGCAGTCACGATATTCATCGGAATGCCGGCGCGCAGAAAATCGCTAAAGCGATATTCCCCCGGCCCATACACCATCATATTGGTTTGATAGCCCAGCGGCGTAGCAAAGCTCGCAGAAGCAGCCATCATGATTGCAAACACGAAAGGTACGTTGTTCAAGTCCGCCTTCTCGGTAATCTCCAATACAATGGGCAGCATCAGCAGCGCTGCGGCATTGTTAGTAATAACTTCGGTTAATATCGAAATGGCCACATAAGTCAGAATCAACAACAACCAAGGTCTGCCACCGCTCAAGTCGACGATATTTGCCGCCAGATACTTGGCAACCCCGGTTTTCTCCAGCGCCATACCGAGCGCAAATGAGGCGGCGATGGTCAGAATAACCGTTAAATCGAGACTCTTTTCCGCCTGGCTGGCTGAGCAACATCCGGTCATCACCATCAAACCGGCACCTATCAGTGCGGCGTTCAACATGGTTATCGCTTCAAAACTGGCTGCAGTAACGACACCCACTAAAATCAACCATGCGACATAAGCACGCTCATGTCGCGGCGCTTCGGTGTTCAAATCGTTGATCAGCAGAAAATCCTTGTTGTACCGTTGACGCGTTACAAAAGCCGGTCGCGCTTCCAGCAGCAATGTATCGCCCGCTTGCAAAATAATGCTTCCGAGATTGCCTTTGATCCGTTCGCCATTGCGCGCTACCGCCAATACCGCCGCACCGTACCGTGCCCGGAAACGCGCGTCGCGAATGGCATAACCGATCGCCGTGCAATGCGGCGATACAACCGCCTCAACCAAGCGCCGCTCAGGATGTCGCTCGACAAAGGTTTGATCGCCATCCATCGATGGCACAATGCCTTTTATACGCAGCAAATCCGAAATGGCATCGGTATCGCCTGCGAACACCAACCGATCGTTGCCTTGCAACACCTCATCCGGCGCAACAACCGCTAACGCAGTACCGCCGCGCTCAATCTCCACCAAGTAAATGCGCTGCAAATGCCGCAATCCTGCTTGCTCAATCGTTTTGCCGACCAACGGACCGTCGGAATCGATGGAAACCTCCAGGGTAAATTCGCGCAAATTCGAGAAAACCTGCCCTTGCTGCCGATCAGGCAATAATTTAGGAAACGCCAGCCACATGAACAGAAATCCCACGATAGCGACCGGCAACCCAACCGCAGTAATCGAGAACAATGAAAACCCCGGCTCGCCGGTTAAAGTTTGATATTGGCCATTGACGATCAGATTGGTACTGGTGCCAATCAAGGTCACTGTTCCGCCGAGAATCGCTGTATAGCTCAATGGGATCATCAGCTTGGAAGGGGAAATGCCGATTTTTCGCGACCAACCGTAAATTGCCGGAATCATCGTCGCGACGACCGGCGTGTTATTCAGAAAACTGCTCAGGAAAGCAATCGGCCAAAACATGCGATTGAGAGCGGCTCGCGGTGTTTTCGGTCTGCCCAGCAGTGTATTGACCAACAAATCGATCGCACCCGAAGCATGCATACCCGCAGCAACGACAAACATCCCGGCCACGGTAATTAGCCCGGAATTACTGAAACCGCTCAACGCATCGGCACTGCTCAGGATGCCGGTGGCGCTCAAGATCGTCAACGCACCCAGCATAATCAGATGCGGGCCGATTCGTGTCGTAATCAGTAGTGTCAGTATGGCAACACACAACCCCAAGGTAAACCATCCCTGCCATTCCATATTAGTTATCCCAGTCGGAAGAAATCGGTGAAATATACAATACTCCTTATATAACCATAAATACTGATATCTTATATTGATATAAACTCAGATTATAAAAATACCGGCGCAATTGACGAATACTTGCAACAATCGGCTACACTTGCACTTCTCTAAAAAATATCGCGCTAAAAATGCCCAAGATTTTATTTTCGATCCTGCTTTATTTCATCGTGCTAACGCCCGGCTTTGCCGATCATCACATCCGTCCCGGCTTATGGGAAATCGCCACACGATCCGATTTATTGTCGCTGGTGCCGCATATCCCGCCGGAACACATGCAACAACTGCATAACCTCGCCAAACGCTACGGCATCAAGTTACCCAAAATCGAAAACAACGCCGTCGCATCGAAAATCTGCATCACTGACGAAATGGCACGACAGGAAATTCCAACTTATCTATACGAATACCGCTCCGGCTGCACTGTGCAAAATGCCACTCGCACCGGCAACCGCTATCGATTGGAATTGACATGCGCCAATAAGCATTTTCAAGGCACCGGCTCCGCACAAGGCACTTTCGCCACCCCAGAAAGCTTTACCGGAACCACTGAATTTGAAAGCACCGTCGGTGCCGCCCCTCTCTTTGCCACAGCGGAAATACAAGGCCACTGGGTTAACGAACACTGCACCGCAGCGAATCCGCTGCCATGATTTTCTGGAAATCTTTGTATATGGTTTTCTCGTTTCCATTTCTTCCTCCAATTAAGATTATTTTCTCTTAATTGAAGTGTCCGGGGCTATTAGACCGCATTATATTGATCCATGCACTTTACTATGGCAAGATACATGACCGGGAAGCTGTCGGAGGTAGGACTCATCAATTGCATCAATGAGATAACGGCCTTGCCCCTCCCGATTTTTCCACTGCATCGCCCCAAAATCGAGAATCCCCGGTTGATTCATTGCAATTGCATTGACCCGGCAGCCTCGCAGGTCGCTGATTTTTTATTAACACTTTTAAATAGAGACAACCTTGGACGAAAGTTTAAATCAGATCGCCGTATATTTTGAAACGGTACCGCTGTGGCCATTTCTTTTATTTGGCTTATTAGGTGTAGTAGCCATTATGGTAGATATCGTAAACCGCAAGCGCCGCGCCATAGCCATCGAAAACTTTCGCCTTACCATCGAAATGGAATTCGCCGAGATGTATCCGGTGCATAAACGCTGGCCAAAAAACATCAATCATTATCTCACCGCCCGGTTGCCCGAGATGTATCAGAATTTTGAGGTGCTTCGCGTATTCATTCCGCAAAAAAATCTGCTTAGCTACAATACGGATTGGAATAATTTCCGCGATTTCTGCCGTGCGATTACCGACGAAAAAATTGCAGTAGCCGAACAATCCGCCGCCGACACCAATCCAACCGCCGATCGGGAGCCCGACCCGAAAGTTATACTTCACGATTTGATTACCAAGCTGCTTAAACATACCGAGTTTTAAGATCTCTGTTCGCCGTTGTTTCCGATGTCACCGGTGCTTTGATTCAGCGCGAAAAAAATTACTCTCGGACATTTATCCATGAGCCATTCATCCAAATCGCTCCATCCTTCGATAACGGTGCATCCGGTAATGTCATACCGCGATATGGGCAAATTTATCGATGTGCCTTGGCACGTATACGCCAACGACCCCCTATGGGTGCCGCCTTTGCGACTGGAACGGCGCTTCCATTTTTCCCGTTACAATCCTTATTTCAAGCATGGCGAATGGCAGGCCTGGGTTGCTTATCAAAACGGCCAACCCGTTGGGCGAATCAGCGCGCAAATCGACTCCTTGCATCAGGAACGCTATGGCAAAGATAGCGGCCACTTCGGCCTATTGGAATGCATCGACGACACAAAAGTTTTCACCGCTCTGATACTGCATGCCGAAGCATGGCTTGCTTCGCGCGAGATACGCCATGTCAGCGGCCCATTCAATCTTTCGATCAATCAGGAATGCGGTATTTTGATTGAAGGATTCGATACTCCACCCGTGATCATGATGCCGCATTCGGCGCGCTGGTATGGCCGCTTGTTGCAAGAGAGCGGTTATTTTCCGAAAAAGGATTTGTTGGCTTACAGAATCAAGGTCGATTTTGAGTTTCCGCCCGTCATGCAGGCGATCATTAAACGATTTTCCAGGCAAATTAAATTGCGCACATTGCGGCGCGATCGATTCGATGCCGAAATGGAAACGCTGCGGGATATTTTTAACGATGCGTGGTCCGAAAATTGGGGATTTATTCCGTTCACACAGGAAGAATTTGCCGAACTAGGCAGCAGCTTACGTTTGCTTCTGCCGGATGAGTACATTCAAATCGCCGAAGTCGATGGCAAGCCCGCCGCCTTTATGGTGGGGTTGCCCAACCTCAACGAAGCGTTGCCGGAACTCAACGGCAGCTTGTTTCCATTCGGCTGGTTGAAATTGATCAAAAAAATCCGCAACCGAGAAATCCGCTCGGGCCGCATACCGCTGATGGGCGTACGCAAGCAATATCAGAACTCGCCGGTAGGTATCGCACTGGCTTGCCAAGTCATCGACGCGCCGCGCAAAGCGGGACTTGCTCGCGGGATCCAAGAAGTCGAAATGTCGTGGATTCTGGAAGATAACGTCGCAATGCGCGGCATCCTCGATAAAATTGGCAGTGAGCCTTACAAGCGTTATCGCATTTTCGGAAAAACACTGTGAACCTTCAATCCAATCCACCGCCGCAACGATTTGCCGCCGTGGTGCTGGCTGCCGATCGCACCGGCAAAGACCCAATCACGCAACATACCGGAGCTGCCTGCAAAGCTTTTGCGCCAGTTGGCGGCATCCCAATGATTATTCGCGTATTGGATGCATTGGACGCATGTGAACAAATCGCCACCGTCATTTTGTGCGGCCCCCCCGAATCGCTGCACGATCAATGCCCAGAACTAAAACAACGCATTGCTTCAGGACAAGTGACATGGACGCCCAATCTGGATTCTCCCAGCCGCAGCGCCGAGAACGGCGTTAGTCTGGTGCCCGTCGATATGCCGGTATTATTGACCACCGCCGATCACGCCTTGCTTACGCCCTCCCTGTTGCAACATTTCTTGCAACAATCATCGATTACTCAGGGCGATGCGACAGTGGGCACAATCGAACAACACACGATTGCCGCTGCATTCCCGCAATCCAAGCGCACCGTGATCCGCTTGCGCGACGGCGGATTTTGCGGCTGCAATTTATTTACTTTTACGCCGCAAGGCCGTTCATTAATCGGCTTTTGGCGGCAAGCGGAAGCACTGCGCAAACGTCCATGGCGGCTTATCGCAAAAGTGCTCGGATTCAAAACGGTTTGGCAGTATTTGCTGGGAACGCTGACGCTTAAGCAAGCGTTGGCGGCAGTTTCGGAAAAATCGGGCGTCGATATCCGCGCCATCGTGCTCGACGACCCTCGCGCCGGCGTCGATGTCGACAAGGTTGAGGATTTATTGTTGGCCGAGGCCATCGTTAAATCGAATCCATGAAACTCATCGACCGATACATCGCACGGGAAATCATGCTGCCGTTTACGGTGGTGATTTTGATTCTGGTCGGGCTGTTCGCAAGCTTCAGCAGCGCTCGGTTATTGGCGAGCGCGATCACCGAAACCTTGGGTCTTGCCGCACTGCTCAAATTGGTATTTCTCAAGACGGTAATCGCTTTGGAAGTGCTGATTCCTATCGCGCTTTATATTTCGGTTATCATCGGCTTGGGACGGCTCAACAAAGATCACGAGTTAAACGTAATGCGCGCCAGCGGCATCAGCGGCAAACGCATTGTGCTGGTGGTATTGGTCGTCGCAATACCGATCGGCGTCATCAGCGGAATATTGTCCGCGTATGTCCGTCCTTGGGCGTATGGCGAGAGCTACCTGCTCGATGCGCAGGCGGAAGCGGATTTGAACACCAATCGCTTCCAGGCCGGACGGTTTTACGGTAGCGAGAAAACCGGTCGGGTCATCTATGTGCGCAGCAAAGACGACACCGACAAACAAATGCACAATATTTTCCATTTCATAAAAAAACCGGAGAGCAGCGAAATCGTCATCGCAAAACAGGCCAAGCAGATTCAGCCCACCGAAAACGAACCCAGGCCGAATATCCTGTTATCTGAAGGCATGGTGTATCGGTTGGCCAATGCCGTCGATATTGACGATAAGATTCAGTTTGAGAAAATGACTTACTTCATCGACAACGATTACGTCATGAATTATCGACGCAAAGCGGCGGCCACCCGTACCTTGTGGGAATCAGATCAACCGCGCGATATTGCAGAATTGCAGTGGCGCATTTCCCGCCCGCTCGGTGCTATTTTGCTGGCACTGATCGCGGTGACTTTCATTCGCTCGACTCCGCGTCAAGATAAAACCGAACGAACTTACCTGTTGGCTGCATTGGTTTTCGCCGCCTACTATAACTTCAGCGGCTTAGCCAAAACTTGGGTGGAGCAAGGCGTTGTCGGTAGCATTCCGGGTGTTTGGTGGTTGGATATGCTAATGCTGACATCGCTCGGCATTTATGCATTTACGATCACCAAAAAACAGCAGCGGCAGCAACGAGCATGATTGTTTATCGCTATATCGCCTATCAAATTCTGATCGGATTTACCATTGCCACGGCGGTTTTGTTGCCATTGTTCAGCTTTTTTGATTTGCTGGATCAACTAGAGGATGTCGGCAAAGGCACTTACCGCGCGAAAGACGCTTTTTATTACACCGCACTGCTACTGCCGCGCAGATTCATTCAAATCGCTCCTTTCGTGGCCTTGCTCGGCACTGTCATCGCATTGGGAAAACTGGCCGTACATTCTGAACTGATCGCGATGCGCGTGGCAGGCTTGTCGCCGTGGCGTATCAGTCTTGCGCCGCTTGGCGTGGGTATCGTGTTGTTAACCGGCGTTGCGGTGCTGGAACAATTCGCTGCGCCGCAATTGCAACAACAAGCCATTGCCTACCGGGCCAACGCACTGGAGCTGAGTGTCGAACTTGGGAAAAATCTTGGCGTTTGGACGCGAAACGAGCTGAATATCCTGCGCATCGGTCAGATCGTCAATCCGAGAAAAGCCGCCGATATTGAAATTCTGCATTTGAACGATACGGGGTTTTTACATTCGCACACACTGGCACAGTACGCAAACATTATCGACGACGATATATGGGAACTGCATCATGTCACTGTCAGAACATTCGCCGACGACCGGATTCTGCCGGAAAGAATGAATACGCTGCGCTGGCATTCGTTTGTCAATCCAGACGACATCGCCACTCTGACCAAACCGCCGGAAAGTCTATCGCCGATGGAATTGTTCCGGCATGTGGAATTTCTGCGCAGCACTGGTCAAGACGCGGATTCCTATGCGCTGGCGCTATGGCGTAAAGTTGGCAGTGCACTCATGACGGTTCCGATGCTGCTGCTCTCGATTCCGTTCGTATTCGGATCGATCCGCAGCGGGCTCAGCAACAAACTGGTTCTCGCCGCACTGATCGGCATTGCAGTATATTTGCTCGATCAAATCGTTGCCAATGCCGGTCTCATCCTGCACCTCAATCCGGCGATGGTCGCTCTCATGCCAGGCGCTATCATGACTCTATTGGCGCATGCATGGTTGCGACGGACTTTTTAGCGGTCTGCAACTGCTTCAAATCCGCGATCACATCGGAAGAATTGCGCGCTGGACTGACCGACAGATAAATGCGCGCGATTTTTCCTTCGGGATCGATCAGGAAAGTATTGCGCCGCGCAAATTTGACCGGACCGAAACGGATCAGCGAATGATAGCGTGCAGCAACTTCTGCGGCAGTGTCCGCCAGCAATGGGAATTTGAGCCGGTATTTTCCGGCGAAATCGGCATGACTCCCGGTGTTGTCGGCACTGATACCGATTACCGCCGCACCAAGATCGGTTATTTCCTGCAATTCATCGCGGAAACTGCACGCTTGCTTGGTACAACCCGGCGTATCGTCTTTCGGGTAAAAATATAACGTCAGCCACTTGCCGCGAAAATCATTCAAGCTGCGCATGCCGCCATGCTGATCGGGCAATGTAAAATCGGGGGCTGATTGCCCCGCTTTAAGTGTTCTTCTGTCTTGGGAAAAATAGCCATACAATAATCCAAGTGTAGCGGCAAGTGAGATGAGAATAAGCCATTCCATGATGTCTGTTCGTCCTTATGAGTTATTAATGGCATTGATAAAATATGTGTTTTTTGTTCGAATCCTCGGGGTAACAAAATGAAAATAGTGCAGGCACTGATCGTCATAATATCCCTTTACTTGGCGCACGGCGCTGCTTGGGGGGTCAGCATTGTATACGATGGATTCCAATGTCTGAATAGCACGAATCCGGATGACCCGACGCCGCAAGGCACGCCGGTTCAAAGCAGATTCGAAGTGATCGAAAATGCGGGGGACGGTTTATATCGTTTGCGCGCAACCGGTGGAATTCCGCGCTTTATCAATAACAACAGCGCAGTCTGCATCGATAGCGAAACTTCGCTGGGTTATTCCGGAATCCCGGCGATTGACGGTTTGCCACAACCGATAGCATCGGCCAATGCAACCGCTCATTTTAACGGTCACGACTTGATTGTCGTCATCAACGCGCTGCACACCGACTTAAGTTTTGCAAGAACGCCATTTTCGTCATTCAATACCAGCCGGATTTTTGCTTATACCTATACGCTGATCTTTGCATTCAATCCGTCAACATCGCAATTCGTTTTAAGAAAATCCGTTCGGAATCGAGGATATACGCAAACCAGCGGATCGACGAACTCGACTATCCCCTTTCTTGAAACGGTACTGCCTTCCTTCAACAACGAATTGCTGGATCTACCCCAAATATTAACACCCAGCGCCAGCATCGAATTCCGGCTGGAATGATAACGCCGGGTAATCCTACTATCCGGCGGCTTTCTTGACCGTTTTGGTTTTGGATTTTGTTTCGGGGGTTTTAGGTTTGCGCGGCTCAAATTCGAAGCCGATTTTTCCATCGGCATTCCTTACCAAATAAGCCGAGAATGGTCTGCCTTTCTTGGAAATGAATTTTGTCAGCAAATCGGTTTTCCCGGTTTCGAGCAATTTGGCGATTTGCTCGCGCTCGATCGAACGATCCAGTATGATTTTCCCGGTTTTAAAATCGCAAGTCCGCGCGGCGCCTACCGATTTCTCGCAGATATAATACAAGCCATGTTCGTAAACCGCATGGTTGCATTTCGGGCATTGACCCAGCGATGCTTGACCGCTGAAATCGACTTCTTCCTGCTGCTCGTCGTTATTACCGAAGTCGAATTTCATTTCGAACGTATCGGTTAACCTGATGATGGCATTGAACAAATGTCCCATTTTGCTGCGAAATCCTTGCAAGGGACCCACTTCGCGCTGCGTAATCAAGGTTTCCATTTCGTCGACTTCGAACTGACGCCCAACAAGTATTTTCCAGAGCGCAAAATCGCATTGCTGGCATTGAAATTTTTTGTACGTTTCATGCACAACCCCGCCGCATTTTGGACAGGGTGATTTCAAAACCGAAAAATCGCCGTCGATTGTTTCGCCGCGATGCGTTTTGGCTTGCTCGACGATATGGCGCGTCATATCTGCAATCTTTTCCATGAATGCGGCGCGCTTAAGATTGCCTTGCTCGATTTGCCGTAGCTGAAACTCCCAGTTTCCAGTCAATTCGGGTGAAATCAACTCGGGAATCTTGAGGCCGCGCAATAGCGTAATCAGTGAAAAAGCTTTAGCGGTCGGGTGCAATTCCCGCCCTACCCGCTGAATGTAATTTTCCAACACCAAGCCTTCGATAATCGACGCACGAGTGGCCGGTGTGCCAAGACCCTTTGCGCTCATGGCGGCGCGCAATTCCTCATCTTCTACCAATTTACCGGCGCCTTCCATGGCGGAAAGCAGTGTCGCTTCGTTAAACCTGACCGGAGGCCGGGTTTGATTTGCGATAACGTCGATCGATTCGGTGGAAACGGGCTGGCCCGGTGTGATGGCAACCAGCGTAGTGTCGTCGTCTTGATCATCCAGCTTGGCCGTTTGACCGTAAACGACGCGCCAACCGGAATTGACCATGACCTTGCCTTCGGTTTTAAAAGGCTCGGCTTCAACCCGCGTGATCCGGGTAGTCAGCAAAAATTCTGCCGCCGGAAAAAAAATCGCCAGAAAGCGCTTTGTCACCAGATCGTACAGTTTCGCTTCCGCTTCGTTGAGTTTGGTTGGATGGATTGCCGTCGGAATAATGGCAAAGTGGTCAGAAATTTTGGCGTTATTGAAAATACGCTTATTCGGAACAACCCAGTTCGCAGTCAGAATTTGTTGCGCAAATTTTCCATAATCGGTGTTTTGCAGGCTTTGCAGGGCCTCTTTGACGGTAGCGATATAATCTTCCGGCAAGGCTCGCGAATCGGTTCTCGGATACGTCAATGCCTTATGTTTTTCGTATAACGCTTGCGCGAGACCGAGCGTCGTTTTAGCGGAAAATCCAAAACGGCCATTGGCGTCGCGTTGCAAGCTGGTCAAATCGTATAGCAACGGGCATATTTCCTTGCTTGGCTTGCTTTCCTCGGTAACGACACCCGGCCTTCCTTGGCATTTGTCGCGAATGGCTTCGGCTTTTTTATGCTCCCAGAGCCGTTCCGGTTTAGCTTCCGGATTGATCTTGTCCTTGCTGAATTTTTCGTCGAACCACTTACCGGTATAATCGCCTTGACCGGCGCCGAACGTGGCATGAATCTCCCAATAGTCCTGCGGACGGAATTTCTTAATTTTTTCTTCGCGTTCGACCAAAATCGCCAGCGTCGGAGTTTGCACACGACCTACCGTGGTCTTATGAAATCCGCCTTCTTGCGAATTGAATGCGGTCATCGCACGCGTGCCGTTGATACCGACCAGCCAATCGGATTCCGAGCGGCTTACCGCAGCTTCCGCCAGCGACTTCACTTCGGAATTATCGAGCAATTTGGTGAATCCATCACGGATCGCATCGGGGGTCATCGACTGTAACCATAGCCGTTTAACCGGTTTATTGGACCCGGTATGACGCAAGATATAGTAGAAAATCAATTCGCCCTCGCGCCCCGCGTCACACGCATTGATTAGCGTATCGATATCCTTGCGCTTAATCAGCTTGCTCAACAAGCTTAAGCGCGCCGATGTTTTCTCGATCGGATTCAGATCGAAATGCGGCGGAATGACCGGAAGGTTGGCAAAACTCCATTTACCGCGCTTGACTTCGTATTCCTGTGGAATGGCAAGCTCCAGCAAATGGCCGATTGCCGACGATACGACATACTGATCGTTTTCAAAATAATCGGCATGCTTGGTAAAATTCCCCAATACGCGTGCAATATCGGCCGCAACAGAAGGTTTTTCCGCAATGATCAACGACTTAGTCATGAGTCTTCCGTGAACAATTAGCAATTAATATAGTTACCAATAATAAATAATATTTTTTCATTTTTATTAAATTTAATTTTAACTTTTTTGACTATCTCGGATTATTTTTTGAATTATTTAATTTAAAAAAATAATTGCCAACATTAATTAAATTAACAAGTTTACTTAGAAAATTAATGCCAGAATGAGTTTGTGAAAATTAATAAAATCAAATTTATAATCGACCTAATCATCCAAGATTGCTTAAACCTTACTAGATTGGATAAAACTAAACTAAAAAACCCCCCTAAAATTATTCAAGCAATGCTTGAAAATGACATTGTAATGATAAAATCACTAAATAAAATTATCCAAAATTTATAAAAATATTCACTTTTTTCTCAATTTATGACCGATTTATTACCCTTCGACCAACGCGATGGCGTTATTTGGTTTAACGGCGCTTTTGTTGAATGGAAAGACGCTAAAGT
>JALRCN010000050.1 GCA_023257295.1 Nitrosomonas sp.
CAGATTTCCTGACGATCCAGTAAAGTTAAGCGGGTGCGTTTATGTATGTTCATCTACAGTATTCTCCCAAATACTGTAAACAACGCTAGAAATTCTTACAATTAATACAATTAAGAAGGCCCCACTTAATTCTAGCGCGATTCGGGATCGAAATGTTGATTTCGATCAATATTTCTCACAAGTTAGTAGGATTATTCCTTATTCTAGCCTGTGTCGTTTTTCGGCAATCAGTGGTAAACGGTTAAAAGTAGAATAAGTTTAGTTAGTTTGCAGCATTGATCTGTTCTGGAGTGCAAGAATTGTATTTTAATGATTGATTTAAATGTTTTTTGTCAAAAATGGAGGCTGATAAAGTCTGTGGTGAAGTGTGGAGAGAGGTGTTAATTTGAAGTTCTTTTTTGACAATGGCGATCAGTACGAAATTGCTCAGTGCAACTCAGATTTCGAACACCCAAATTGCCACCATGATGCGCCACAATAGAAGCTGGCTATCGCCGTACTCTTAACAACAAAAAAACGGAGCACTGAACAATCTTTTCACTAATCCGGTGAAGAAATAAAATGCATTATCAACCTCCCTTTAAAATATCAATGGGCATGTTCGCCCGGTGGCGGCATGATTTCGCCTTCCTGGTTCAGTTGCGTCAATTGCAGTGTCAGTGCGTTGATGTTTTGCCAGCCGAAGCCTTCAAACTGTGCCACCCAGCGAGCGCGCAGGTAGCCGAAGCGATCGGTTACAAATTCCATGTGTTCGGGAAACAAGCCTTTGCCCGATAAATCGGGAACGGTTCTGATGCGACGGTACCACCAGTAAGCATCCTTGATTTCCGGCCAGCCCTCGGTGACGATTGGGAAAGGCGCTATCTCTGTGATCTGCTGCAATTGCTGTTCGCTCAATTCGTAAATGGGAACGGCTAGGATTTCAGTGTTGAGTGCCTGGATTCGCTCATAGGCCGCTGCAAGCTGGAAAAAGCGTTCCTTCGATTGCGGCCAGGCGAATAACACCAGCAGCACGTTCTTTTGTAAGCGGAAATCTTTAAAGTTGCCGTTGGAGCCGTTGCTGGCGGCATAATCGAATACCGGCGAGGCAATCGCGGGCATTTCCGGTGCGATCATCGTGCCGAGCAAACGCGCATCGAAACCGCGCGACATCGCATGTAGAAAATTGATCAAATCCCAGCGGTCTTCTTCGGATAATTTATCGGCGAATCCCGGCATTTCGGTTCCCGGAATGCCATGCGACAATCGGTGAAAAACATTGCCGACGGTGTATTCTGCCGTATGCTGCTGCGTCAATAAGTCGGTCGGGTCGCGCACATCGGGATCGGGTACCGGTTTGGTGCCTTTGCCTTGCGGGCCGTGGCAAGCGGCGCAATGCTCCGCAAACAATCGCGAACCGGTAACGATGGAGATCGCATCGATAGGCACCGTCGGTTTCAAGTAGGTTTCCGGATACGCTTTAATCGCGAGCGGCGGCAGGGCGAGTGCCAGCGAGCTGATGCTCAGCGCGGCCGGCACCAGGATTCTCAGCATACGGCCGGCGTTTTGCTTGGATGAGAACCAAGCCGTCGCCAATGCCAGTGCCAGCAATGCGACACCGAACCACACCTTTTCCTGCACATCCGGCTGTTCCCAGGTGGCGCCGATTGAAAAACGGAATGGGTACGGCCACAGTTCCACCATCGTGTGTTTGGCGGGCAGCGTATTGGCCAAAATAGTGGCAACCAGCACCAAGCCCAGCGCCAGCACGAATTCGATGCGCACCCATTGGCTGAAATGCGCAAGACTGTCAGTGCGTTGCTTACTTTCTGGTCGGGAAAGCATCGGCAGCCACTTGTTGCGGGCTTGATAAGCGATTGCCAGGATGACCGCCAAAATTATCAATTTCAGATTCAACAACCAACCATAAGGACTGGATACCAAGGTATGGTATTTTTCATCGACCAGGCGATCGGTTACGATGATGCCGGTCAGCGCCAGCAGGATCATCGCCGCCAATGCCACAGTGGAAAATTTCTTCAGATAGTCAATCGCGATGAGCGTTGGCGTCGCACCGAGTTTGCCGCGAAGTTGGGACAGGATAAACAAAAATGCCGGTAATGCGCCAAACCAAATTCCCGCCAATAAAATATGGATGGCATACGGCGCAACGGCCTCAAACGACATTTCGTCGGCGCTCGAATGGCTCATTAACGTACCCGCGATCAACGGCAATGCCGCCAGCAGTGCGCACACAGCATAGTGCCAGCGGAAGCGGGAGGGGGTGCATAACATTTTTATCGTTGCGGCAAGCAATGCCGTCGCCAGCAACGCGCGCGCTACCCAAATGTGTCCGATTTGCGTTTTTTGAATGATTTCCAGCCACACTGCCGGATTCCAAGCGTTGGAAACATCACCGGTGGCATCGCTCGTCGTCGTGGCCAGAACGCCGAAAAGACCGATAACGATTATTCCGGCGAGCCATGGAAACATTTTTTCCAGCCGCAAAATCCACGGTGTTTCCAATACATTTCTTTGCTGGCCGATAATAACCAGAAAAATACAGCTTCCAAATACAATCAGATTGGCGGTTAACTGCGACCACCGGGCGAACGCGGCAATAATTTCAATCATGGTTTTGCGATAAAAACATTAGGGTTAATGCATAGAGTAAGGTTAGCAATAGGCAACAGGCAAGCAAATTTCCCGGAAGTTGTGGCTTTATAAGCGAAAACGAACATTTTACCTTGCGCTGAGGGATATTCAAGCTACTTGTCTTCAAAGATCCCTTAGCCGCCGGCGGTATCCGCTACTATCAAGGAAAAATACTGATGCGCACGCGCAAACCGTAAGACGATATGAATGTTTTGATCCGCTTTTGCCCCGATCCTGACGCGCTGTATATCGAAACACCGGTCGACAGGCAGTTTAATCCGTGCGCTATCGTTGCAAAGGAAGTATTCGGCGAGCACTATGCGGATTTGCTGGAACAAGATCCAGATCGAGTCGATCTGGTTATCCGCTTTAGGGATGCAAAAGCAATCTTGGATCTGGCGGAGCGGCCCAATGCCGATGTGGTGCAGTTATACCGCTTTGGAAACCAGCGGTTTCTTTCGCTATGAATCGTTCAAGAAAAAAATGCTGCCTTGGCTGGATTTGATTTGTTTCGATATCAAGTTGATCGATGAAGCGGACAGCAAACAATATACCGGCCGTTCCAATAAACGTATCCTGAGTAATTTTTCCCGACTGCTGTCCGATGCCGCCAGAATACCGGTAATCCCCAGGATTCCGTTGATACCGGGAATTACGACCACGAAGGAAAATCTGGCGGGCATTGCTGCATTTTTAAACGACCAGGGCATCAAAACTTGCGAATTGATGCCCTATAACCCGCTATGGCTGGACAAGCTGCAAAAACTCGGAATTACGCCCCGTTACCGGCGGACAAGCTTCATGACCCCCGCAGAGCAGCAGGCTTGTGTCGATAGCTTTACACAACATTCACCGATGGAGAAAAAACATGCAAATTGATTTTCATCATGCCGTAACCTACGTGCTCGCCCGTCTGGCGGGTTTCGGGCATGCGGAAGCCGATGTCGTCGCCTACGCCGCGCAATATGTCGACGATGCAACCAATAAGGGCTTGATTCATTTCACCAACGGCGCAATGTATCAACGCACCAGTTCCGCGCATAAGATGCTCAATTACAAGAATTTTGCCGATCTGGCCAGTCGTCAAGTCTGGATTCCGTTTCATTTTTTGCCGGGAAACGGCGGATTACCCGCCGGAGAGAATCCCGCAGGCAGTTTTATCGAAAAACTGATTTGCAAACCGAATAGCCATGTCGCCAGAGAGATGGTCGGAGATTGCATCCGGGACAAAGGCAGCCCTTATGCATTGCAGCGGTTGGGCATTACCATGCATGTGTATGCCGATACTTGGGCGCATCAAGGCTTTGCCGGTGTCGCTCATAAGGTTAACGACATTAGCCGTTTGGACGACATCGATAACCCGGGAGGCGCCCTAAGCGACAGGGTGAAGGATTATTTCGGCGACTTGTTCGATGCAGAGGCGAGC
>JALRCN010000058.1 GCA_023257295.1 Nitrosomonas sp.
CAGTTTATGCATAATAAATGAGCATTTTGAGCCTGTTTTTAACACCGCAGCAGCAACGCAGATAGTTTTTCATTGGCCTGCTAGTGATATAAACTGCCACTTTGCAATTCTGCACGTTGGCTGCTGCTGGAATCGCAGATAGTTTTGCTCTCGTTCCACAGGATAGCTTGACGCCAATACAAATCTTTCGATGAGCATTCCGAAGGATTGCCGGTATTTTAATTATTTTTCATGGGTTCATGCGCCAATGAAGTTTTTTGCTTTTATCTTATTAGCGATGGTTACCGGTCTGGCAAGCGCTGTCGAACCGGCATCGTCCAAGATACCCGATACTCTTGAGGAACGGGTAAAACCCTGCATCATCTGTCATAGAGATGCCGACTTAATAGACCGGGATGCCTATTTCCCGCGCATTGCGGGCAAACCGGCTGGTTATCTCTATAATCAATTGCGTAATTTTCGTGATGGACGACGCTTTTATCAACCGATGGCCATTTTGCTCGAAAACATGTCGGATGAATACATGCAGGAAATCGCAGCGTATTTTGCTTCCCTGCCCTATGCATATCTGGAGCCGGTAGTGCCTGCCCTGTCTTCTGCTGAAAAAGAATCCGTAGAAACACTGTTGTATTCCGGTGACCCCGAGCGCGATCTTCCGGCATGCAGTGCTTGCCATGGCGAAGCGCTGCTTGGCATACAGCCCGCTATTCCCGGTCTGCTGGGATTGCCGCATGCCTATCTGGCTGCACAGTTCGGCGGCTGGCGCAATGACGGGATCATGCGCGGCCAGATACCCGACTGCATGTCGGAAGTAGCAAAAAAAATGACTCAGGAAGAAGTTAACGCGTTGGTGCTGTGGTTGCCCGGGCTGCCGGTATCGGGACAACCGGCCGGAGCGGAAGCGCTTGCCCCGGAACTGGCGCAGCGTTGTCGGACTATTTTGTCCGTGAAGGAGGTGTCACGATGAAAAACTCTGGCGGAACAAGTTTTGCGAGAAAATGGCACACCGCATGTGTTGCCGGCGGTTTGCTGTTCCTGACGCATATGGCATCGGCTCAGATGCCGACTGAATTTGCTTCGGAACAGGTTCGGCGCGGAGAGTATCTTGCCCGGGCAGGCAACTGCATGGGGTGTCACACTGTGCGGGGAGGTGAACCTTATGCGGGCGGGCGCAAGCTGAATACGCCTTTTGGTGAATTCATCACATCAAATATCACGCCGGATAACGAAACCGGAATCGGCCGCTGGAGCGGCGAGGATTTCTGGCAGGCGTTGCATCATGGAAAATCGAAAGATGGCCGCTATCTGTACCCGGCTTTTCCGTATACCGAATACACCAAAGTTACCCGGCCGGATGCCGATGCGATCTTTGCCTATTTGCGTTCGCTGTCACCCGTCGTACAGACCAATCCGCCTCACAAGATAAATTCACCTTACGATAATCAGACACTCCTGTTTCTTTGGCGGAAGTGGTATTTCAAGGAAGGCGTCTATCAACCGGACAAATCGAAAAGCGATGAGTGGAATCGGGGCAATTATCTGGTTCAGGGACTCGGACACTGTAACGCCTGCCATATGCCCCGTAATGTCTGGGGAGCCAGTCAGGACGATAAGCTCAACGGAAGCAAAATCGTGGGAACCTACTGGTACGCGCCTTCCTTGATATCCCCGCTGGAAGCCGGAGTGGGTGAATGGTCGATCGAGGACATTGTGAAACTGCTGTCCACCGGAATAAACCGCCATGCCGTGACTTCCGGCCCCATGGCAACGATTGTCCGGCAAAGTCTGCAATATTTGTCGGACGAGGATATGCGGTCGATGGCGGTTTACCTTCAATCGCTGAGCGAGAAGCAAGACCGCGCTCAAGCGCCTAGAAAAGTTCGAAAAATGCCGGAACAGGTGCGCCAATATCTGGCCCTCGGTGAGGCGATCTATGAAAAACACTGCCAGGACTGTCACGGCAAATCAGGGGAAGGTGTACAAGGGATTTATCCCCCATTGGCGGGAAACCGGAATGTAACCATGAATCCCCCGTTGAACACAATCCGCAGTGTGCTGTATGGCGGGTATCCGCCTGCCACGACCGGCAATCCGAGGCCCTACGGCATGCCACCCTATCAGCATTTCATTCGCGATATTGAAATTGCCCAGGTGGTGTCTTACATCCGAAATGCATGGGGCAATATCGGCAACCTGGTAAGCTCAGAAGATGTCGATAACAGCCGGGGAAACGAGTTCTGAAAATAGCTTCGGTTATTCTGGAGACTTCTTGGATTGCTCAAGAAATTATTTTTATTTTTGCTACCACTTTGAGTTTGCTGATTGCCATTCCATATCTCTGTAGACGCCGACTATCTTTTATTGCATTAAACGATGACATTAACCTGCTTTCCTGACGCGCGAAGTTTTAATCGACCGCTACTAATGCTTGCAACTCCTGAAACAACAAGCGGAAACTCTTCGGCGGTTTTTCGGCGGATTTTTCCTTGTGCGCATTACGAATCAGCAGTCTCAGGCGCTGCAAATCGGCGTGCGGGTACTGTGCGGCGAATTCGGTCAGTGCGTGTTCGTCGTTGAGCAGGCGCTCGCGCCAGCGTTCCAATCGATGCAAACGGGCGGTTTGGTGCACCGAGGTTTGGTGCCATGAATCGAGTTTTTGTTGAATCGGCTGGGCATCGATTTCGCGCATCAAGCGCCCGATATATTGCATTTGGCGGCGGCGCGCGCCGTGTTTTTGCATCGGCCTGGCCAGAGTGATGGCGTCGATCAAAATTTCCGGCAGGTCAAATTCGGCTAGTTTTTTAGCATCCAATTCCACCAGTTGCTCGCCGATTTCCTGCAGGGCATGCATATCCTTTTTTCGTTTCGTTTTGCTCGGACCAATATCCGATTCGATTTCAGTTTCCTGTTCTTTTTGCACGGTATCCAATGTAATGCGGTGTCAAGAAGCTGCTATCATATCTTCCTCGTTTGAAATTAGCTTACATTTTCGTTTTTATCGCAAGTCATGAATAATCTACCCGTTTCCGATACTCGATTTTCCTATTCCATCGGCATCCTGCAGCAAATCGCCCGCGATATTCTGGATCACGCCAAAAAAGGCGGTGCAACCGCTTGCGAAACCAATATTTCCGATGGCTTCGGCCAAACCGTGACCGTGCGCCAGAGCGTGGTGGAAACGATTGAATATAATCGCGACAAAGGCTTGTCGGTAACGGTTTACATCGGACAGAAATGCGGTCATGCCAGCACTTCCGATTTTTCGCCGCAAGCCATCGGCGATACAGTGGCGGCGGCGTTGTCGATTGCACGTTACACTGCCGACGACGATTGCGCCGGATTGGCGGAGGCGGAATTGCTGGCGCAGCATTATTCTGATCCCGATCTATATTACCCCTGGCAAATCAGCGTCGAGGAAGCTATCGAGCTAGCCAAAACTTGCGAGCAAGCGGCGTATGCTGCGGACAAGCGTATCACCAACTCGGAAGGCGCTACGATTTCGGTCAGCGAGTCGCAGTTTATTTATGCCAACAGCCTGGGATTTATGGGCGGATACCCGTTATCGCGTCACAGTATCAGTTGCGCAATGATCGCCGGGAAGGACGATAATAAGCAGCGTGATTATTGGTACAGTGTGGCACGTGATGCCGCCGACTTGGAAACGGCGAGAAGCATCGGACAGAAAGCGGGAGAACGCAGCGCAGCACGGCTTGGCGCCAGAAAAATCGATACGTGCGAAGTGCCGGTATTGTTTGAAGCGCCGGTCGCTTCGGGCTTGATCGGGCATTTCGCTGCCGCAGTCAGCGGCGGCAATCTTTACCGGAAATCGTCGTTTTTGCTGAACAGCATCGGTCAGCAGGTTTTTGCGCCTGCCGTTCAAATTCTGGAGCGCCCGCATCTGCGTAAAGGATTGGCCAGCGGTCCGTTCGACGATGACGGCGTTGCCACCGTCGATCGCAATGTGGTGGAAAACGGCGTGGTACAAGGGTATTTTCTGGGCAGTTACTCGGCGCGCAAATTGGGCTTGCGCACTACCGGAAATGCGGGCGGTGCGCACAATCTGATCATGGAAAACGGCACGGCGACCGGCTTCGATGCATTGCTGCAGCAAATGGGCACCGGCCTTTTGGTTACCGAATTATTAGGACAAGGTGTCAATGCCGTAACCGGCGATTATTCGCGCGGCGCATCCGGGTTTTGGGTGGAGAACGGCGAAATCCGCTATCCGGTCGAGGAAATTACCATTGCAGGCAATTTAAACGCCATGTTTAAGGGAATCCAAGCCATCGGCAACGATGTCGTCGTGCGCGGTTCCAAGCAATGCGGGTCGGTGCTGCTCGACCGCATGACGATTGCGGGCGGTTAAAGAATTATCCTGGCTCAAATAACCTGCAACGCCTTCAGAATCGGCCATTGTTTTTCTATGAAAGATACCGCTTGTCCGGTTAATTCGTTAATATTTTCTTCGGCGGTTTCCAGCGCTTTTCCTTCTTTAATGATTCTTTGCCCCTGCGCGGATAATATTTGCCAGGCAAATTGCGCACATTCGGCAGGCAGTTTCTTGTTTTTCTGCAGCGCCATGAGAAACAGCTGCTGAAAACGACCGACCATGATGCCGCCTCCGGTCACTGGACTGGCCAGGTAGGTAATTTCTCCACTGCCGGCAGCTTGCCGGATGATATGCGCATTCAGTTTGTCGGTATTCTTTTTCGCTTTGGCGATAACGTGGTCTTCTTGAGCTGGCGCTATATGACCTGCTCCGGTAAGTGCCATGCAGGCCTGGACGATTTGCGGAAAGGTAATGCTTTTATCGCTCATGGCTTGTTCGACTTGCGCCATTGTTTTAATTTTATGATCGGCCAGATAATCCAGTATCGGGTTATAAACAGATTTATTTAAATCAGCCTCTCCTAGAGTTCCTGTTACTTTCAGGACGATATCCGTCCGATGCGCAGTCAATATCACACGCAGTGCACGTATCGATTCATTTTGTTCCAACGGTGCCAGTCGCCGCGCACCCCTGACCCAATAGTCGCGCCGGAATTGCTGATTCACCATAAAATCGCGCACCGTTTCACGAAACATCGCGTCGGGAATGCTTCTCAGAAATTGCGTTTGCTCATCGGTCAAATTGATGGCATCGATATGATCGTTTGGATGTGCGGAACAGGCATACGTTAGTTTCGCAGCGGACAAGCAGTCTGCCATCGCCGAAAAATGCATGGGATGCCAGTCGCGGTTAAAATATTCATGTGCCAGATACTGCCGGTTTTGTCCCTTTATTTTCTTGACTCGATCGACGATCTGAGGATTGGCACGCGCAAACATGGGGTTTAGCGCCAGCAATTTTTCCGAAAATTCGAGCGCGCCATCAATGCGAGTAACAATGCCGTGCCCCTCGGAGCTCATCGTTCCCGCATGCTCGGTCATTAAATGCCGCATCGGCGCAAAAGTCGCCCAGCCGGGCAGCGTGTTGTAACTGATATACAAAACACCGCCGACCTTTAATTTGCGGCGAATGAAATCAACCATGATCGAGCGATTCTCGTCGCTGATCCAGCTCCAGATTCCATGGACGCCGATAAAATCAAAATCCGGCAAATCCGAGCGATTGGCAAAATTTGCAAATGCATCATCGAACAACTTCGCCTCCGACCCGGAAACCGCAGCCAATTCCTGGGCAAAGCCGGCCTGCGAAGGATTAAAGTCCGTGCCGTACCATTCGGTTGCCGTTGCCGCCGCATGCAGATTGACGCTCATTCCCTGACCGAACCCCAATTCACATGCCATTCCCACTTCAGGATACTTCAATCCGGCATGCGTAAATATTTGTTTGATCCTTAACGGATTCAGTTCGGTGTAGTAACCAAACGTATAACCTATGTCCGTCACATAGCCTGCTGTCCAATCACTCATATATCCTCAGTTCAGAGTCAAAAATACGTTTTTACGCATCAGTGATTGTTGGGACTCAATCGTTGCAATAAAAAGCTTTGCAACTATACCTAGAACAAATCCGGGCGTCCAATCATCATCTGCAACTGCGGATGGAGCACATAAAATGAGGCGGTCACAGCGATAGGCGAATTTCGAGCACCACCCAACGCAGCAGATCGCTTGTGCAGCCGATTATCAGTGTTTCCTTAAGTCGCCACAATCACGCGCACGGCATCTAAACGCAAGCGGGCCGAATCGAGCATCTTATTCAGCTTTTCCCATTGCTGCTCGAAAAATGCGATTTCATCGTCGCGTACATTCGGATTGATCTTGCGCAGCGCTTTCAAGCGCTCGATCTCGGGCAAAAAAGTTTGCCGGATTCTCTGCCGGGCTGCGGCAATCCGCTCCGGCACTTGTGCTGCGGCTTGCCGCTCGCTATTAGCCAGCATCGTTTTGATTTCCGTTTCCTTCATCTGAACGACTTGTTTGGCGATGCCGGTTGCGACCGGCACCCAATGCCGGTTAATCGACTCATGACTAAGCTCGGCGTAATTGCTGCTATTTTGTTCATCCACGAGGATGCGAATCGGTGCGGGCGGCAAGTAATGATTGCTTCGCTGCGTATCCTGTCCACTGGCTTCCAGCACAAAAACACTCTCGACCAGCAAAGTACCGGGTTGTACGGTTTTGTGTTTGATCGCAGCCACCACAGCATTGCCCGATTCCTGACTGGAAATTCTGTCCATCGCATGAATGACCATCGGATGTTCCCACGTCAGAAAATAGATGTCTTCATTGCCCAGCGCGACATCGCGGGAATACGTGATCACTGAGCCTTCATCCACCAAACCGGGAAACGGAATCGTCATGTGTTCGCCGGGTTCCAGCAGAAAGCTGCCACTGCGGTGTTCTTCAATATGCACGCCGCAACAGTCAAAAACTGCTTCCATGTAGTGCGGCAGGATGGCGCTATGATCTTCGGCACGAGCCATTTGCTGTAACTTTTCCGCAACTGCTGGGCGAAACGAGTTGTATTCCAGCAACCGGTCGCGTCCGCGATCCAATGCGTCATTGAGCGTCCGGTTTGCCGATTGTGTCGCTGCGATCAAGCGATCAAGCGCATCGGTTCGGCGCTGGTGCAATGCGTCGATGAGTTCGGTGTCCACTTGCGAAAATACCGCCTGACCGGCCGGACAGGTTTTCCCGAATGCGTTCAAACCGTGGTGATACCACGCAAACATAACCGCCAGCGCGCTATTTTCCAGGTAAGGAACATGAATTTGTATGGTATCCGTCTGACCGATGCGGTCGAGTCGGCCAATGCGCTGTTCGAGTAAATCCGGGTTGAGCGGCAAATCGAACAACACCAAATGATGCGCAAATTGGAAATTGCGCCCTTCGCTGCCGATTTCCGAACACACCAAAGCTTGGCAACCGCCTTCCTTATCCGCGAAAAAAGCGGCAGCGCGGTCGCGCTCGATCAAACTCAAGCTTTCGTGGAATACCGGAATATGCTGACCAGTCATCAATTTCAGCGTCTGTGCGATATCGCGCGCACTTTGCGCACTGGCCGTGATAATCAAGACTTTTTGCGGCTTCAGTTGCTTGAGCTTCGCACCAAGCCAGGAAATGCGCGGATCGATGTCAGTCCAATAAGGATCTTCGTCTTCCGATCTGACTTGATACAACAATTCCGGGCACAACAACAATTGCGGTTTGGATAGGTTCGCCGTTTCAAACATTTCCAGGCATGACCGATATTTTTCCGGCAACGGCAGCGGCATTGCGCACAATTTTCGTTCCGGAAATCCTTTCACCGCAGCACGCGTATTGCGAAACAGGATACGCCCGGTGCCGTGCCGATCCAGCAATAATTCGGCGAGTTCGATTCTTGCCGGTTCGTTATGCTGAGATATCCGCATGAGCAGTTCATCGGCTTGCGGCGTATCGATTGCGGCACGGATGGATTTCTGGATTGCATCGCTCAGTTCCCGGTTTCCCAGCAATGCTTCCACCGCTTTGGCAATCGGCTCGTACGACTGCTCCTCAGCGACGAAATGCGCGAAGCTGTCGAAGCGATGCGGATCGAGCAGGCGCAACCGGGCAAAATGGCTGGCCTTGCCCAATTGCTCCGGTGTGGCGGTGAGCAGCAGCACGCCTTTGGTGTGCGCAGCCAGTTGCTCGATTAAGGTATATTCCGGGCTGGCCGCTTGCTCGGACCAATGCAAATGATGCGCCTCGTCGACCACCAGCAAATCCCAGTTACCTTCCAGCGCCGCCCGATGACGCTTCGGGTATTTATTCAAGAAATTCAGGCTGCACAGCACCCATTGCTCGGTGAGAAACGGATTTTCACCGGGTTCGCTTTCTTCCAACGACAAGCACCGCTCTTCGTCGAAAATGCTGAACGGCAAGTTAAAGCGCCGCAGCATTTCGACCAGCCACTGATGGATCAACGTCTCGGGAACCACGACCAACACCCGCCGGGCACGCTCCGTCAGCAATTGTTGATGCAAAATCAGCCCCGCTTCGATGGTCTTGCCCAACCCGACTTCATCGGCCAGCAAAACACGCGGGGCGTAACGGCGCGAAACTTCGTGGGCGATATAGAGCTGATGCGGAATCAGGCTGGTGCGCGTACCGGTCAGACCGTACATCGGCGCATGCGCAAGCTGGTTGCGCATCAACCAAGTCTGATAGCGAATCCGGAACCATTTATCGTGATCGAACTGACCGGTAAACAACCGCTCGGTCGGCCGACTCAACTGCAAATGATGCGCCAACTGCGCTTCGGTCAACGTAACCGGGCGATCATCCTCGTCGATTCCGGTATAAGTCATTAAACCGCCGCTCTCATGTACCTGGGCGATTTCGATGACGATGCCCTGTTGGCTGCTAACCACATCCCCCGTTTTGAAAATCACGCGCGTAAGCGGTGCCGAATGCTTGGCGTACGACCGGGTTTCCCCAATGGCTTTGAAAGCGATGCTGACAATCCGATGCTCTACCACCTCGACGATCCCCAAGCCCAATTGCAAATCGGCATCGCACAGCCAACGCTGGCCAGGTTTAAACACATCATTCATACGAAAATAGGGTCACGAAAAAGGGTTCACAATTATGCCGCATGACATGCCAGTGAGCCATAGCTTGAAAGCGGATAGATGATGGGAGATAACGGCTCGTTTATCGGTTTATCAAAACTCGTTTGTGCAACAATTGCACAATCCGGTAAGCCGCATACGCGGCGGTCAGATGTTTGAGCGTGTGGCCGCTGATGCAACTTTGCGTCCAAACAAAAATTTGTCCATCCAGCAGCTCGAACACCTTCGCCAGCGCGTACAGCGCAACAACCGGATAGATACCGTCGCCATGCGTATAGCGCGACGGAAAGCGCAGACTCAGCCAAACGATCAGCAGGATCGAATAAGACTGCATGGCGATGTAAAAATTCAGATTGTGCCCGTGCCTTGCCGTTCGCTCCAGTGCCAATACAGCACACTGAATATCCCTAGAACGACGAGCAGCGGCAATGACCGTAACCCGAGCTTCGGATCGATACGCTCGGTTATCGTCGCGGCAAGCAGCGCGCCAATGCCGGTAGCAATGGGCAACCGATCCCACAGCAAATGATCGGTATCTGGTGTCCAGTGATAATAAATGGAACCGAATGTAACCAGGACTACGCTTAAAAACAATACCCAGTAAGGCAAGCTTTCCCGGCGGTGCTGAAATTGGATTGATGCGGGCGTGCGGCAAACTTGCCATAAAAATACCAGACCGGCAGCACCGCTGCTCAGGAACGCCAGATTGGACATCACATCGTTGAAACGGGAAATGCCGAAGAAACTTCGTTGATCGGCGAACTGATGATATTCGGCAGGCTGTGGCAACGGCGGCAACAACACCGCGACGATTACGACCAGAAGCGATACCACGCTAACCCAACCGAGTCTGGGTGAGGGATTAGGGATTTTGGTGTTCAAAATTCTTGTATGCAGCCACAACATCCTTTGGCAAATACACATACTTTAAAATTTCATCCAATATTTCGGGATGGAGAGAAAGAGGCGAATTCCCGCTTGATGACCTGCGCGTATAAACTATGGTTTTTCTATGCCTTTGACTAAAATACTGGTTATTCCAAACAAGACCAGGTCGACTTGGATGGTCTAACTTAGCAAGTATTTTTTCTAGGTGCCCATCCATAATGGAAAACTTGTGAGGTGACCTACTTCCAGCTTTCTTATTCCTCTCGAGTTCGTACTCAAGTAAGTGAATTTTACCTTTGCCCGTAGACAGCCTCACTTCGTAATCAAGAGCTCGTGCATAGCGACGAATCTCCCAGGCCGCTTTATCCAAGCGGAATAATTCGTCCCCATAGGTGTAGTATAGGGTTTCGTAGTACCTAAAACGACCATATGTATCCAAGTATTTAAGGAACTCGCGCGTCGCTGAGGACTGTAAGAATTTCTAGCGTTGTTTACAGTATTTGGGAGAATACTGTAGATGAACATACATAAACGC
>JALRCN010000229.1 GCA_023257295.1 Nitrosomonas sp.
AAGTCGATCAGCAACACACGTTGCCCCAGCTTGGCCAGCGATGCGCCCAGATTAACCGTCGATGTGGTTTTACCCACACCGCCTTTTTGATTGGTAATTGCCAGAATACGCATGCCGCGCCTTTGTAAACCCGTGAATTAAGCTGCCGCTGCGGCTTCAGCCGGCACCAACAGAACAAGGTGTCTCTCTGCACCCAGATCGGGTACCTGCAGCGGAATCACTGCCTTCACCACGATATCAGGGGGTAATTCTGCCATTTCGCCCTCCGGAAAGACACCTTTCATGGCAAACCACCCCCCGTTTTTTGCCACAAGACGGCGCGTCTGCCCGACTAAAGTACTCAATGTGGCATAGGCACGCGCCGAAATCAGTGCAAAACCTGCAGCATGCTCGGCTGGCGGTACCCAACTTTCGATCCGGTCAGACACTGCATGCAAGTTCTTCAACCCCAGCGTCAACGCCGCCTGTTTCAGAAAGGCGACTTTTTTACCGACCGTATCAATCAGCGTAATTGAACGCTCCGGCTGCAGTATCGCCAGCGGAATCCCCGGCAAGCCGCCACCACTCCCCACGTCCAGCAAATCACCCGGCGGCAGATACGGTGCGATCGACAGCGAGTCCAGCAAATGTTGCTTCAACATGGCTGACCGATCTCTGACCGCAGTGAGGTTATAGGCTTTATTCCATTTCTGAAGCAGATCCAGGTAATCCAGCAGTTTGGCGGCCTGACTCTCCGTCAGAGGTACATCCATTTGTGCTGCACCGCCCAGCAACTGAGCGATTTCTGACGGGCGTGCCACAGCCAGATCACTCACAGCACCGCTCCCAATGCTACGCCGATACGCTTCAGATGCACCAACAGCAAGCCTATCGCGGCCGGCGTCACCCCCTGGATGCGCGCCGCCTGACCCAGGGTCTGCGGGCGATGCGTTTGCAGCTTCTGACACACTTCGCGCGACAAACCGATGACCTCGGTGTAGTCCAGTGCCTCCGGCAGGGCAAGCGTTTCGTAGGCGGCCTGGCGCGCCACTTCATCACGCTGGCGGTCGATATACCCCTGATACTTGGCCTGGATCTCAACCTGCTCCACCACTGCCGGCGCCAGCGTAACCGCTTCGCCCAGGCCAGATTGTTCGACCAGAGTTTGCAGACCCGCGTGCGTGGTATCCGGGCGACGGAGCAATTCATAGGCCGTCGCTTCACGCTCCAAGGGCTTGCCCAGTGCCGACTCGATCAGCTCACTCGCTATCTTCAACGGATTAACACGAAGCGCGCGCAATCGCTGCTGTTCGAGATCAATCGCTTCACGTTTGGCAGAAAAAGCCGCCCAGCGCGCATCATCAACCAGACCCATCTCTCGACCGATTTCGGTCAAGCGCAGGTCAGCATTATCTTCGCGCAGGCTCAAACGGTATTCAGCACGGCTGGTGAACATGCGGTACGGCTCACTGACGCCACGCGTAATCAGGTCATCCACCAGCACACCGAGATAGGACTCATCCCGACGCGGGCACCAGGCCGCATCACCACGGGTATGGCGTGCCGCATTCAAACCAGCCAGCAGGCCTTGCGCTGCAGCCTCTTCGTAGCCCGTGGTGCCATTGATCTGGCCGGCAAAGAACAGGCCGCTGATCGCTTTGGTCTCGAGCGAAGCCTTCAGGCCGCGTGGGTCAAAATAATCGTATTCGATGGCATAGCCGGGGCGCGTGATATGCGCATTTTCCAGACCGGATATGGAATGAATCAGTTTGACCTGCACGTCGAACGACAGGCTGGTCGATATGCCATTGGGATAGATTTCATGCGTACCCAAGCCTTCCGGTTCGAGAAATATCTGATGCGATTCGCGTGCAGAGAAGCGCACCACCTTGTCTTCAATCGACGGACAATAACGCGGGCCGATACCTTCGATTTTACCGGTAAACAGCGGCGAATCGACCAAGCCGTCGCGGATGATGTCGTGCGTACCGCCATTGGTATGGGTAATCCAGCATGAAATCTGGCGTGGATGCTGAATGCCGGCATCGATCAGCGAAAACGACGGCACCGGTTGATCGCCCGGTTGCTCCAGCAATTTTGAATAATCCATGCTGCGACCATCGATACGCGGCGGCGTGCCGGTTTTGAGCCGCCCCGCCGGGAACTCCATTTCGCGCAACCGCTGCGCCAAAGTAGTCGACGGCGGATCGCCCGCGCGCCCCGCTTTAAAATGGTTTTTGCCGATATGCGCCAGCCCGGCCAGAAACGTGCCGACGGTCAAGATCACCGCACGCGCGCGGAACTTGATCTGCAATTGCGTCACCACACCGACCACTCGATCCTGCTCGACGATCAAATCGTCCACCGCCTGCTGCATCACTTGGAGATTCGGCTGATTCTCGACCCGTCTACGAATCGCCTGCTTATACAGCACCCGATCAGCCTGTGCGCGCGTCGCTCGGACCGCCGGGCCTTTACTCGAATTCAATACGCGAAACTGAATCCCCGCCTCATCCGCCGCCAGCCCCATCGCACCACCGAGCGCGTCGATCTCCTTGACCAGATGACTCTTGCCGATACCGCCGATGGAAGGATTGCACGACATCTGACCAATCGTTTCGATATTGTGCGTCAATAGCAACGTCCGACAACCCATGCGCGCAGCCGCCAGCGCCGCCTCGGTTCCGGCGTGCCCGCCGCCAACAACGATAATGTCAAAATCCGCGTGATTGCTCATGGTGTTAGACGATTGATAACTCAAGTGGTGCAAGAAGATTTTAATCGATTGGTTTCACGTGAAACCTTTTTTGCATTGTAAGCTAAAAGGGTGAAATTTTCGCATGCAATTATAGGTGGAGCGGAAGCTCAAGTGCAAATGAATTCAAACCGAGATTCAGTCCGATTAAGAAATTACCTCATAAATTCTCAAGTATTTTAGGGGATCAAGCACTTATGAAATCAAGTTAATATACTGATATTAATACTAAAATATATAATGTTTCCGTTTACGAATGTTGGTCCCGGAAAAATTGACCAGAGAAAAATACCGCAGCAACAAAATAATCAAGCCAACAAAAAAAACGGCTGGTATCCGATAATTCTGTCCCGCCGAATAACTTACCGGTGTTTTCCTAAAGCCGTCAGTATGCCGCGCAGGATCTGCACTTCTTCTTTTTCGAGGCGCGCGCGCGCAAATAACCGGCGGATACGTTGCATCAGCAATTTTGGTTTTTGCGGGTCGAGAAAATCGCTGGCGATCATCACGCGCTCGAGATGCGCGTAAAAAGACTCCAAATCGTCATAGTTTGCGGACGATTCCGCAGCAGCGGTTATCGCGTCGTCTTCATGCACAGCCATGTACAACTCATACGCCATAACTTGCACGGCACTTGCCAAATTCAGCGAAGAACATTCAGGATTGGCGGGAATATGAATAACGATTTGGCACCGGCTAACCTCTTCGCGCATCAGTCCGGAATCTTCCCGTCCGAACACCAATGCAACTGGCTGTTGTGCGTATCGCAGCAATTCTTTAGCGCCTTGCCGCGCATCGAAAACCTGATGCGACAGTTCGCGCGGCCGTGCAGTAATCGCGGCGGTCATCACGGTATGCTGCAGCGCTTCGTCAAGGCTGGCGCAAACGTTTGCCCGTTCGAGAACATCGCGCGCATTGACAGCGCGCGCGCTGGCTTCGTGATTCGGAAAAAGCTTTGGATTAACGAGATACAACGAGTGCAATCCCATGGTTTTCATCGCACGCGCAGCCGCGCCGATGTTGCCGGGATGGCTGGCATGGTTGAGCACGATGCGCACATGCTCAAGCGAATGCAATATGGTCATCGCGAAGGGCTATTTCTTTACCAGGCCGTTGAAAAACTATCTGCGTTGCCGCTGCAGTGTTAAAAATAGGCTCAACATGCTCGCTTATTACGCATAAATTGCGCTTTTTCGCCTGTTTTTGCCTTGCATCGGCTTCCTCGAAAACGTTTTTCAACGGCCTGTACCGACATGGGATAGGAAAAATTATTTTACTTGCGCCGCGCTTTGCAATTTTTCTTCAATCGCAGCAGCGGGAATCAAGCCGCCGACAATCGAGCCATCGGCAAAAATCAGCGTCGGCGTACCCGAAACCCTATTTTCACGACCCGATTTGACCAGCGCATCCAAAGGCGTTTCGCACTCTTTGCTGGCTGGAGCCACATTGCGCAGCATGAAGTCATCCCACGCTTTGATTTGATTCTCGGCACACCATATTTTTTTGGACAGCTCCATCGATCCGTTGAGAACCGGATAAAGCAGTGTGTAGATCGTAATATTGTCGATGCTCAACAGCTCTTTTTCCAGTTTCTTGCAGTACGGGCAATTAGGGTCGGTATAAACGGCCAATTTACGCGCGCCATCGCCTTTCACGGTTTTAATGGCATACTGCAAAGGCAGCGTATCGAGCGGCACCCGGCGTGCGGCTTTGATTTCCTGCACACGATCATTGGTCAGGCTGTTGCGGGTTTTCGCATCGACCACATGGCCAAAGAAAAAATATTCCGCTTTTTCGTCCACATAGAATACGTCTTCGCCAAGCACGACTTCATACAATCCTAAAAACGGGACTTTCTTTAAGCTGTCGAGTTTATGTTCGGGAAATTGTGCCTGAACGGCCTGCCTGATGGCGGCCTCATCGGCGTAAGCGGCGCTGGAAAAGAAATTCAACACCAACATTGACATAAAAAAAAGCTTGATGCGCAGCGCCATGGCAACTCCCGTTTAAGAAATTAATTTAATGCATGCTGCATCAGTCGATTCTTCAGCAGCGGCAAGCGGTTGGTTATTTCGAGTCCGAGATTGCGCAAACGCGCCAGCGTCGGATTTGAATTGTTGAATAATTTTTGCAGTCCGTCAGTCACCAGCTCCAAGGCCAGAATATCTTCTTTACGCGCCAATTCGTACCGGCGCAGCAACAGAAAATCGCCGCAATCTTGCTGTGCAGCCCGCTCACTCAGCATTTTTGCCAGTTCGCGCGCATCGCGCAAACCGAGGTTCACCCCTTGTCCCGCCAGCGGATGAATGCCGTGCGCTGCGTCGCCGATCAACACCAATCGCGGCTTCACCAATTCGTTCACGTGCACGAAATTCAGTGGAAAACCCGCCGGTGCTGTGATCATTTGCAATGCACCCAGCGTATGTGCGGATGCAGCTTCAACACGGCGGCACAATTCTTCTGCGGGCAAACCGCGCAATTCGGCGGCATGCTGCTCCGTGGTCGACCAAACCATCGAAACGCGTTTATCCGGCAACGGCAGCAATGCCAGCACGCCATCGCGCCTAAACCACTGATAAGCGACATGCCGGTGCGAATATTGCGCAGCGAAGTTGGCCACCACGCCAATTTGACGATACGGATGTTTCGATGCCTCGATTCCGGCTTGATTGCGCACCCAGGAATTGACGCCGTCCGCGCCTACCACCAATGACGTTTGCAGTTGACTGCCGTCGGCCAAATGCACATCGACATGCGACTCATGCCATTCAATGGCCGTGCATTTTGCCGGGCACAGGGGCTGTACGCTGTCACCGGACGATTTCAGCGACTCCCACACGGCCATTTGCAATTGCCGGTTCTCGGCGATGAACGCCAATTCCGCCACGCCTATCTCGTAAGCACTGAAGTTGATGCGCGCGGCATTGTCATCGCCAAACACCGTCATTTCGTAAACCGGCGCCAAACGCTCGGTTTCAATCGCTTGCCAGGCGCCGATCTTTTGCAGGAATGCCGCGCTACCCGGACTGATGGCATAGACCCGGCTATCCCAACTGTCGTCTTGCGGAATTGGCATGGATTCATGCGGTTCTATCAACGCAATCTTCAAGCCGCTGCCTTTCAACGCAGATGCCAAGCTCGCGCCGACCAATCCACCACCAACGATTATCATATCGAATTTCATGGCCTTGATTATACAACCGCTTGGCAACGGGCAGGTAATACAAACCGCATCTTTATTGCAGCAAGCAATCGCTCGGTAATATGCCGCCAGTTTGTATCAATATTGCCCAATCCCCTGAAAGAACGCATAAACCCTTGTCAGGCCACATTTTTGATCTTGACAAGCCATGCCCTCAAAGGCAAAATGCTGCCTCTTGCAATCGAGCACATGGCGAATTAGCTCAGTGGTTAGAGCAGCGGAATCATAATCCGTTGGTCCGGGGTTCAAATCCCTGATTCGCCACCAAACAAAATGGGGGCTTACCGGCCCCTTATATTACCCCCACTTTTAGGTTACGTTCCTCGCCACAAGCTGCACGTTGCGTGCCGATCGTAACCCGGCTAGGTTACCACTGCATTGTCTTCAAGAACGAGTGATATTGCGAGTCTGTTTTTGCTTTTCGCAAAAAACAGTAGGGACTACGCCCTTTTATTGGATTGGAATTGTCGCGCCAATCCCTCCAAAGTCCTCCGGATAAATGCCGGATTTTCTCATTAACAAACTAGTAACTTTTCAATGTTGATTCCAGCTTTTCCCTGGTAATTTTTGCATGTTGATTGACACGTATGGTTTTCAGAATATCAGCAATTCCTCCATTGAAACGCTCAACCATACCATTTGTCTGTGGCGTACTTGGTTTTGTTAAGCGGTGTTTGATTTGATTTTATTTTCCATACATGCCTCATCAAATACATGCCTACCTGTTGGTTTTCTCTCCTCAGAGCGACAATAGCAATCAGTAAATTCTTTGCCGTTATCGCTGAGGATTTTGGTAATTTTACCTAGTGCACAAGCTTAGGGGTCAAAACCGAATCCGTAAACCGACAGCGAGGTTACCGCTGCGCATTTCATCATGCCTGGTATTCGAACCGGATATAACGCTGCTAGTATCTGAGCTAGGAAGTTGAATATAACTAAGCTGCAGGAATAGCGCGATACGCTCGGAAAGTAAGTGCTCACCGATCAGTTTAACCTGAGCTGCAAGGCCATCACCGTCAGCAGAATTCAAGCAGGTTGGAGTTGTCCCCTTTTGACGGACACATTAAATTATGTGTAAAGGAGAAGGAAGATGACTCAGAAATACAAACCTGCATACCCAGAGGAATTTCGCCAGCAGATGGTGGAATTAGTTGCGATGGGAAAAAATCC
>JALRCN010000025.1 GCA_023257295.1 Nitrosomonas sp.
TATGCTGAAAACTACTCATGGGATTACTCCTTTACGCTTTCGCGCTGTGTTGATAAAGATTCGCACCTCTATCAAACCGGGTAATCCCACCCTTTGGCAAGATCCTACTGTCAGATCAAGTCTGAACTACTACAGATTATGCATATGCAACGAAAAAATTAATCTTCAAATCCAACGAATTCTTGGAAAGCCCTCCGGCCTGCTAAACCCTATGATTGATGAAAAGACATATCGCCAATCATAGGGTTATAGGGATATTAAATATTGTTGCGAGTAACTTACTTAATAATGGCGTTCAATTCGCCTTTGGTATAGCGATTGGCCATGTCTTCCAGTGAGATCGGTTTGATTTTGCTTGCTTGTCCGGCACAACCGAAAGCTTCAAAGCGTGCTTTGCAAATGTCTTTGGCTGCGGCGGTGGCTTCTTTCAGGAATTTGCGCGGATCGAAGTTGCTTTTATCTTTTTCCAGGCTGCGGCGGATTGCGCCGGTCATGGCCAAACGAATGTCGGTGTCGATATTGACTTTACGTACGCCGTATTTGATGCCTTCCTGGATTTCCTCGACAGGTACACCGTAGGTTTCTTTGATGTCGCCGCCGTATTGGCGGATGATGTCCAGCCATTCTTGCGGCACCGAACTGGAACCGTGCATGACCAGATGGGTATTGGGGATGCGTGCATGGATTTCCTTGATGCGTTGGATTGCCAGAATGTCGCCCGTCGGTTTGCGGGTAAATTTGTACGCGCCGTGAGAGGTTCCGATCGCAATCGCCAATGCATCCACACCGGTTTTGCGTACGAAGTCGGCAGCTTCTTCAGGGTCGGTCAGCAGTTGATCATGGGATAACACACCCTCTGCGCCGTGTCCGTCTTCCGCCTCGCCCATGCCGGATTCAAGCGAACCCAGGCAACCCAGCTCACCTTCAACCGAAACGCCGACGGAATGCGCGATATTGACGACATCTGCGGTAACGTTGACGTTGTATTCGTAAGTGGACGGTGTTTTGGCATCCGCTTGCAGGGAGCCGTCCATCATGACACTCGAAAAACCGCTGCGGATTGCGTTAACGCAAACGGAAGGGGACGCGCCATGATCCTGGTGCATGACGATCGGTATGTGCGGATAAGCTTCAACGGCGGCGGCGATTAAATGACGCAGAAATGCTTCACCGGCGTATTTTCTTGCACCGGCGGAACCTTGCATGATCACCGGGCTGTTGCATTCGTCAGCCGCTTGCATGATGGCTTGGATTTGTTCCAAATTGTTTACGTTGAAAGCGGGGAGGCCGTAGCCGTTTTCCGCTGCGTGATCGAGTAGTTGTCTGAGTGATACGAGTGCCATAGAGATCTCCTTAATATAAATTATCTTGAAAATTTTGCATTAGTATAAGCGATTCTTCTTTATGTATGCCGTTTGATTTTATTCAATCGTTTTGTAGGTATTTGTTGATAGTATTCTGTAATTAAAGGAAGTAATTATCCTTCAATGCCTTGTCGCGATTTCCATTCGCCAACTTTGATAATCTTCATCGTGTTGGTGCCGCCGGTTTTTCCGACCGGTTCACCGATTGTCATCACCATGATGTCGCCGTGACGCACGACACCACGGTTGAGCAATTCTTGTTCCGCCAGGTTCAAAATTTCTTCCGAATCGTTCAACCCCGCGCCAAACTCGACGGGATAAACGCCTCTGAATAAGGTTACCCGTTGGCGCGTTCCTTCGTTGGGGCTCAGCGCGAAAATGGGCACCTTCGAGCTTCTGCGCGACATCAGCAATGTAGTGACGCCGCTTTGTGTCAGCGCCGCAATAGCACGTATTTGAAGGCTGCCGGCGGTGTACATCGTTGCGCGGGCGATGGCTTCTTCGATGCTTGCGGTATTGATTGTCGGCATGCGTCTATCGTGAGTGACCAGATATTCCTTTTCCGCTTCCAAACAAACTCTGGCCATCGCTTCCACCGTTTCAACCGGATATTCGCCTGCTGCGGATTCGGCCGATAACATAACGGCATCCGTGCCATCCAGCACGGCATTCGCCACATCGGATACTTCGGCGCGGGTCGGAATCGGATTGGTGATCATCGATTCCATCATCTGAGTTGCGGTTACCACTACCTTGTTATTGGCTCTGGCCGAACGGATCATGCGTTTTTGCAGTGCCGGTACGGCGGCATCGCCGACTTCGACAGCCAAGTCGCCGCGCGCTACCATGATGGCATCAGATGCTTCCAAAATATCGTCGAGCGCCAATATCGCTTCGGAGCGTTCAATCTTGGCCATGATCATGGCTTTGCCGCCCGCTTCGCGCAGTAATGCACGCGCTTGGCGGATATCGTCGCCGGAACGGACAAACGATACGGCTAGATAATCGGCGCCGAATTCGGCTGCGGTTTTGATGTCTTCCAAATCCTTGCTGGTTAACGCCGGTGCGCCTAGTCCGCCACCTTTGCGGTTGATGCCTTTGTTATTCGATAGAATGCCGCCTTGTTCGACCACGCAAAATACCTGATGACCCCTCACTGCGGAAACACCCAATACGATACGTCCATCGTCGAGCATCAGCGTAGCTCCGGATTCCAAGTCGTTCGGCAATTCTTTGTAATCCAGGCCTACGCGTTCTTGGTTACCCAGTTCGCATACAGCATCCAGAATGAACTGATCGCCGACTTCCAATCGGATTTTGCCATGCTCGAACTTACCGATGCGGATTTTCGGGCCTTGCAAGTCCGCCAGTACGCCGACGTTGACACCAGCAGCGCGTGCGATCGATCGGGTCATTTCAGCGAATTCGATATGCTGCTCGCGCGTTCCGTGAGAGAAATTGATCCGAACAACATCGACGCCAGCCCGGATCATTCGATCCAGGATCTTTGGGTTGCTGCAAGCAGGTCCCAGGGTAGCTACAATTTTAGTTCTTCGGATCATTGTGTCCTTGTCGGTTAGTTTGCGCGCATTTCCAGAATTTCTACCGCCGGCAATTTCTTACCTTCCAGGAATTCAAGGAAAGCGCCGCCGGCAGTCGATATGTACGAAACTTTATCGTAGATGTCGTATTTTTGAATAGCTGCAATGGTATCACCGCCGCCTGCCAGCGTGAAAGCCTTTGTGTCCGCAATTGCCCGGGCGATTTTTTCAGTTCCGGCGCCAAATTGGTCGAATTCAAATACGCCGACTGGGCCATTCCATACCACTGTGCCAGCTTTCATGATGATATCCACCAGTTCTTGGGCGCTTTTCGGGCCGATGTCGAAAATCATGTCATCGTCCGCTACATTGCCTGCGTCCTTCAAGACCGCAGGTTCGTTGGCGTCGAATTTCTTGCCGACCACGACATCGACTGCGATCGGTATCGATGCATTCCGCTTGGACATTTTGTCCATCAATGTCTTGGCGGTTGGCACCAAATCGTCTTCGCACAGCGATTTGCCGACATTTTTTCCCGTTGCTTTCAGAAAAGTATTGGCAATGCCGCCACCGACCACCAATTGATCCACTTTTTCGGATAACGATTCGAGCACAGTGAGTTTGGTGGAAACTTTTGAGCCGCCGACGATAGCTACCATTGGACGCGCCGGATTCAGCAACGCTTTGGTTAGCGCGTCCAATTCTTCGGTCAGCAATATTCCGGCGCAAGCGATGGGTGCGTACTTGGCGATGCCGTGCGTCGATGCTTCGGCACGGTGCGCGGTGCCGAATGCATCCATGACAAAAACATCGCACAATTTGGCGTATTTCTGCGCGGTTTCTTCGATGTTTTTCTTTTCGCCTTTGTTGATGCGGCAATTTTCCAGCACTACCAGTTCACCGGCAGCGATATCGAATCCGCCGTCGACCCAATCTTTAATCAGGCGGACGGATTTTTCCAGCCGGGAGGCAATATTGTCGGCTACCGGTTTTAGCGAATTTTCTTCAGTCCAAACACCTTCTTCCGGACGGCCTAAGTGCGATGTCACCATCACTTTTGCGCCTTGTTTCAGGCAATGATTGATTGTCGCCATGGAGGCGGTAATGCGCGCATCCGAGGTGACTTTGCCATCTTTCACCGGCACATTGAGGTCGGCGCGAATAAATACACGTTTACCTTTGAGATCAAGGTCGACAAGTTTGATAACAGCCACAATAACCTCCTGAATTGTCTTTAATAAAACATAAAGGATAGCCACTGCTACCCTTTATGTTTTAATCAATTGAAACCGCTGTTGAAGCTATTGAGGTAGCTCCAGCCGATTAACTGTAAATTATTTACCGGCAACGACACGAACCATTTCCAACACTTTGGTCGAGTAACCCCATTCGTTGTCGTACCATGCCACTACTTTGACAAAGCTCTTGTCCAGCGCCATGCCGGCTTCCGCATCGAAAATCGACGTGCAGCTATCGCCACGGAAATCGGTCGATACCACTTTCTGATCCGTATATCCGAGTACGCCTTTCATTGAGCCTTCGGATGCATCTTTCATTGCCTTGCAAATTTCGTCGTAAGTGGCTTCTTTCTCCAGTTCAACGGTCAAATCCACGACAGATACGTCGGATGTCGGTACGCGAAATGCCATACCGGTCAGTTTCTTGTTCAGTTCTGGAATAACCACGCCGACCGCTTTGGCGGCGCCTGTTGATGAAGGAATGATGTTTTCCAGAATGCCTCGTCCACCGCGCCAATCCTTGTTGGACGGGCCGTCTACGGTTTTTTGCGTCGCGGTTGCCGCATGCACCGTGGTCATCAAACCGCGTTTGATACCCCATTTGTCGTTTAACACTTTCGCCATCGGCGCCAAGCAGTTGGTGGTGCAAGATGCATTGGAGATGATGTTCTCGCCTTTGTACGAATTATTGTTTACGCCATAAACGAACATTGGCGTATCGTCTTTGGAAGGCGCGGACATGATGGCCTTCTTGGCGCCTGCTGCTAGATGCTTTTCGCAAGTTTCTTTGGTCAGGAACAGGCCAGTTGATTCGATAACGACTTCCGCGCCGACTTCGTTCCATTTCAATTCGGCCGGATCTTTAACTGCGGTCAAACGAATTCTTTTGCCGTTGACTACCAGCGTATTGCCATCGATTGCTACATCACCTTGGAAGCGACCGTGTACGGAATCATGCTTCAACATATAAGCCAGGTAATCCGGTTCCAGCAAATCGTTGATCGCAACGATTTCGATATCCGAAAAATTCTGAACTGCTGAGCGGAAAACCATGCGCCCGATACGACCAAACCCATTAATACCTACTTTAATTGTCATAAATACTCCTTGAATAAAAAACTTGCGTGCCAGAGCAAAATCGCTTTGGCCGCTTAAATCATCTTATTGGTTCAGAGAATGCCTTTGACTGTTTTGACGACATTCTCGACGGTGAAGCCGAAGTGTTTGAATAACACGTCAGCCGGTGCCGATTCGCCAAAAGTATCGATGCCGACCACAGCGCCGTCCAAGCCGACATATTTGCGCCAGAAGTCGGTTACCCCCGCTTCGATGGCGACGCGTTTGACACCCTTCGGCAAGACACTGTCTTTGTAAGATGGTTCCTGGCGATCGAATATGTTGGTGCATGGCATCGAAACGACGCGCACATAGATACCTTCTTCCACCAATGCTTTTTGTGCACTTATCGCTAGTCCGACTTCCGATCCGGTGGCGATCAGAACAGCTTGCGGATTGCCGTTGGTTGCTTCCGATAAGGTATAACCGCCTTTGTCGATCAGCTTGATCGTTACCGCATCGCGCTTCTGGAACGGCAGGTTTTGGCGGCTGAAAATCAAAGTCGATGGGCCGTTTTTACGCTCAATGGCGCGTGCCCAGGAAACGGTCGATTCTACTGTGTCGCAAGGACGCCATACATCCATGTTAGGGATTAAACGCAGCGTGGCTGTTTGTTCCACAGGCTGATGCGTTGGGCCGTCTTCACCCAGACCGATGGAGTCATGAGTAAAGACAAAGATATTGCGAATCTTCATTAATGCAGCCATGCGCAGTGCATTGCGGGCATATTCCGAGAACATCAGGAACGTTGCACCGTAAGGAATCAAACCGCCGTGCAACGATAATCCGTTCATCATCGCGCTCATACCAAACTCGCGCACCCCGTAATACACATAGTTTCCGCCGTTGCCTTTGTTAATGCCTTTCGATCCCGACCACAGCGTCAAGTTAGATCCGGCCAGATCGGCGGAACCGCCGATCAATTCGGGCAGCACCGGCGCCAATCCTTCTATCGCGTTCTGCGATGCTTTGCGGCTCGCAATGGTTTCCGTTTTGCCGTTAACTTGATTGACGACGCTTTCGACATGCGCGTTCCAGTTCGACGGCAACTCTCCAGCCATGCGGCGCTTGAATTCAGTTGCTTCAGCCGGATATTTTTCCGCATACTCGGCGAATTTTTGATTCCATTCGGTTTCCAGTTTCTGGCCTTTTTTCCTGGCATCCCAGGTGTTATAAACGTCTTGCGGGATTTCAAACGGCGGATGATGCCAGCCGATATGAGGGCGCGCCGCAGCGATTTCCGTATCGCCCAAAGCCGCGCCATGTACCGAATGAGTGTTCGCCATGTTGGGAGAACCCAAACCGATGACGGTTTTGCAGCAAATCATCGATGGCTTATCGTTAACGCGCTTGGCGGCTTCAATCGCAGCTTGGATAGCTACCGGATCGTGGCCGTTGACGTTTGGCACCACATGCCAGCCATACGATTCGAAACGCTTCGGCGTATCGTCGGTGAACCAGCCTTCGACATGGCCGTCGATGGAAATGCCGTTGTCATCGTAAAAGCAAATCAGTTTTCCCAATCCCAATGTTCCCGCCAGCGAGCAAGCTTCATGCGAGATACCTTCCATCAAGCAACCGTCGCCCAGGAAAACATAAGTAAAGTGGTCGACGATGTTGTACCCGGGACGGTTAAATTCGGCAGCCAGCACTTTTTCCGCCAATGCCATGCCTACCGCATTGGTAATTCCTTGCCCTAATGGGCCGGTAGTCGTTTCCACACCGGGCGTATAACCGTACTCGGGATGGCCGGGTGTTTTGGAATGAAATTGACGGAATTTCTTAATTTCCTCCATCGGCAGGTCGTAGCCTGTCAAATGCAAAAGAGCATAGATCAGCATCGATCCATGACCGTTGGAAAGAATAAAACGGTCGCGGTCGGCCCATGCCGGATTGCCGGGATTATGACGCAGGTGATGAATCCACAACACCTCAGCAATTTCAGCCATACCCATCGGCATACCGGGGTGACCTGAATTGGCTTTTTGCACGGCATCCATTGCCAATGCGCGAATTGCACTGGTTAAATCTCTGAATACCGGCGCGTCAAAATCCTTGAATGTCCCCATCGATACTAACTCCCTAATGATTTTCAAAAAAACAGAATAAAAACCGGCATTATCCTCCAATCTCATGACGAGGACAACTAGAGGCCTGCATTTTGCAGCCAACTATTGATACAGGAACAGGAATTTTTTCGATAGAATCAATTACCCCGCAGCTTAATGCCGAGTAATTTTATTTTTCGATACAAATGCGTGCGTTCCAATCCGGCACGATCGGCCACGCGCGTCATATTGCCGTTTTCTTGATCGATCAAGCGCTCGAAATAGGTTTTTTCAAACAAGTCGCGTGCTTCCCGTAATGATAGATCCAGCGGAATTTCCGGTGTCACCGATACGGACGAGGATTCCGGAAAAACCATTGCCTGCTGAACTGCTTCGACGGATATTTCGTCGCCGGTCGAAGTGAGTGCCAGCGAATGTACTACGCCGGTCAGTTGCGTCAGATTGCCCGGCCATTCGTAATTACGCAGGCAATTCAGCGCCGCAGTGCTGAACTGTAACGTGGCGCGCGCCTCGCCGGATTCGACAAAGCGCGACAAAATTTGATTCGCCAAATCGGGAATATCTTCCCGGTGAGCTCTTAATGCGGGAACGCCGATGCTTAAACTGTTCAGCATCTCGTATAGCTTGGGATGATAGACGCCTTGTGCTGTCAGTTCTGCCAGCGGTTGAGAGGTTGCGCACACTAGGCGCACATTATATTTATCGAGTTTGCTCAGTAACAATAACAATCCTTTTTGTCCCAGCTTGCTGAGTTCACCGATATCTTTGAGAAATAGCAAGCCATCTCGCGCCAGCTCAAGCAAATCCAGCGGAGATTCCGCCAACGATGTCAATGTTTCCGGTTCCACCCAAGGCGTATTCGGACGATGCATGAAGCGTGCGCATATCTCGATACCGGAACCCGGTTCGCCCATTAGCAGCAAAGGCGCTTTCAAATTAGCCACTTGTTCCAAACGCTTTCTGAGGTCGGCGATTAAGGAGCCTTTCCCCAAACTTACCAGCGACAGTGTCGATTGCTGCTTGTTTTGGCCGCCGCGCAGCGCTTTGCTGACAGTACCGAGTAGTTTCTGCAGCGGAATCGGTTTTTCCAGATAACCGAATGCGCCGATGCGTGTCGCTTCAACTGCGGTATCGATAGTGCCATGGCCGGACATCATAATCACAGGCATCGTCAACATGCCGTTACTGGCCCATTCCTTCAGCAAGGTAA
Organism: Nitrosomonas sp.; assembly: GCA_023257295.1. Classification (GTDB taxonomy): domain Bacteria; phylum Pseudomonadota; class Gammaproteobacteria; order Burkholderiales; family Nitrosomonadaceae; genus Nitrosomonas. The sequence continues at coordinate 8,539 of JALRCN010000025.1, forward strand.
TGCCATCGGTATCCGGCATCCATATATCCAGCAATACCAGATCCAGGCGGGTTTGGTTGCGCCATGTTCGTGCTTGTTCGGCATTTTCCGCTACCGCTACGCGATAGCCTTCATCGCGCAGGATCTCGGATAACAACTCGCGAATACCGATTTCGTCGTCAATAACAAGTATTGTATTGTTCGTTAGCATTTAAAAATTCTCCATTCGCGGAATCTAATCAGCTTCGGCAAAACTGTCAAATTTAACCATACCTCATTTATGATCGGCTTTGCTGAGCGATCGATTGTTTGCTGCTTGGTTTGGCAGTATTTTTTCGATTGCAGGCAGGATAATGGAAATTTGCGCGCCATGCGGTTTAATGTTTTCAATGTGAATGATACCCTCATGCTCCTCAATAATTTTTTTAACGATCGGCAATCCTAATCCCGTACCTTTCTTTTTAGTAGTGACATACGGTTCAAAGACGCGTGCTTTGATTTCGTCGGAGAAGCCGCAACCGTTATCGCGTATCGATAATTGCACGCCGCCGTGCACGATTTCCGTTGTGACCTCAATCACAGGTTCCGCTGCGTCAATCAACGCATCCTGAGCATTTTGGAATAGATTATGCAATACTTGGCGCAATTGCGCGGAATCTCCCCGTACGCTAGGCAAATCATCGGCAAGCGCCTGTTTGATTTGTATGTGGTTATTGCTGTCCGTTGCCATATGAGCCGTTTCGTAGAGCGAAAGCACCTCTCTTGTCAAGCGATTGAAATCGAGCGGCCGTAACTCCATTTCCGGTACGCGAGCATACTGGTTGAATTCATTGACCATTCTTTTCAGTGCTTCCACTTGATTAACAATGGTTTCGGTAGAGCGTCGCAGTATTCTGGCATCTTCTTCGTTGAGTTTGTTGACAAGCTTATGCTGTACCCGCTCGGCGGACAATTGAATCGGGGTCAGCGGGTTTTTGATTTCGTGCGCTAGCCGTCGGGCAACCTCGCTCCAGGCTATTGCGCGCTGAACTTGCACCAGATTGGTAATGTCGTCGAAAACCACAACCCCGCCGCCGCCGGATATCTTGGGTAAACGCGTTCCGCGCAAAAGCAGCACTTGATTGTTTCCGTCTTCAGAGCGCGTGATTTGGCGTTCCCAAACACCGGTTTCGCTCGAATTGAATCCTGTGCGGATTTCGTCGACCAGTTCGGCTACACGCGGTTCATTGTCCACGCAACCTTCGATAATCGAGCCGTCCAAGCTGATCAGCGGCGCTTGCAGGATTTGTTCCGCGCTACGGTTTGCCTTGGATAGAATCAGTTGATCGTCAAAAACCAATACACCGGATGACAGATTGGCCAGAATGCTTTCCAAGTGCGCGCGAGCGCTCTCCACTTCGTGCTGGGTATTTTGCTCCGCAGCACGCGCTTCTTCCAACTGCTGCGTCATCAAATTGAAAGACTCGGTCAACACGCCCAATTCGTCCCGGCTTTGCACCAAATGGCGACGGCTATAATCTCCTTGCGCAATGGCGCGCGTGCCTTCCGCCAGCATGCCGAGCGGCGCGCTCAAATTTTCACTCAGCAGTGAAGCCGTCGCCAATGCCGAAAACAACGACAATAACAATGCCAGAGTCAGTGTGACGCTATACAGACGGGTTAATCCCTGACGGGAGAGTGTCAGTTCCTGATAATCTTGAAATCCGGCCTGTACGCGTTCGGCGTCTTTGGCCAACTGAGCGGGAACCGGCTGCAGCAGTTGCAGCATTCGGATGTCTTCTTTCAGGCTCAGTACATTGACGGGAGCGACAACGCGTAAATATAGGCCTTTATCTGCAGTAGGTTCGATTGCGCCGTAAGATTTTTGCGTGCGAACATGGCGCATCACCACTGCGTTCGGCATTTCGGGAAATGCGGCTACCTCGCTTTGACTGGAAAACGCAATGACTTTGCCTTCCTGATTGAATAAGGTTGCTTCTTCCACTTGCGATTGCAGTAATAATTCGTTGAGGATCAATAGCGGCGGATTGGAGGATTCGGATAAAACTAATGAGGTCGCTTGCGCTTTTTTTTGCAGTTCTTCCAATAAGTTTTCCAACATGGTTTGACCTAAATTCAAACCACCTTCCAAAGCGCGATCCACTTTGACATCGAACCACGATTCGATGCTCTTTTCGAGAAATTGCACCGACACGGCATAAACCAGCGCGCCCGGCAATATCGCCATCAATGAAAAAATCAGCATCAACCGCAATGCCAGTCTGGAGCCGAACATACCCGACTTTAACCGGCGTCTGAATCGCCATAACATGACACCAACGATCACCATCAGAAACAATACAAAGGCGATGTTGATGATAAGCAATTGTTGATATTTACGTTCGAAAAACTCGGTATTGGCGCCCGCTGTCGCAAGCAAGAAAAGCAGTACCGCGCCTAATCCGGCAGCGACAATCAGTACATACTTCATTACTGTTCTCTAAGCTGAAACGGTTGCCCCGGCGTCGGCTGGTGCATGCGCCATTCCAGCTTTCCGGAACTCAAATTCCATTGGTTGGAACCCAGGGCTTCAACCTGAAAAGGCTTGGGGAGACGAGTCAGATCAAGCCAGATACGCAGCGAAGCGATATATTCGGTATCCGGTCGCATTTCCGGTTTTACTGTTAACGGATAATCGCGCAATTGTCCCGCTGCTTGCAGTGCCTCGATGAGGGTATTGAAATTCTGGGTGAGCGATGGATGGCTCAAATGATACTGGCGCGTTAGCGCATAGTAACGCAAACCGACGCGATATTTTCCGCGCACAATTTCGTCATCCCTCCAATACCAGCGCGCATCGACCAAGCTGAATTTTATTGCGAAGTAAAGCGTTATTCCTTTTTCCAGCGCTTGTTCCAAAGTTGGGTTGAGCGCGATTTTTGCATCCAGGCTCAGCGTCAGGTCGTTTTCTTTGGCTTCCATAATCACCGATTTTATTTGAATGCCTTGCGCGCGCGCTTCGGTGAACGGGGAAAATAGCAACAACAGCAGGATATAAGCAGAAGACAGTCTCACCCGCCAGGCGAATACGCCATCATTTTTTATGAAGTAAAGCATAGAAGAAACCATCGTGTTGATTATCGGGCAATAATTGACCGCCTGCCAGCGCTGCCGATGAAAGAGGCAAATGACGAGCATCGGCGTGACGAGCAAGGAAGTGGTTTATTTGCATTGTATTTTCTTCCGCAAAGATTGAGCAAGTCACATATAACAACTTGCCGTCTTTTTTTAAAATTTTCCACAAAGCATCCAAAATAGCGTGTTGGCTGGCCGCAAACTGAGGCAAATCGCTTTCCCGCCGTAACCACTTGATATCGGGGTGGCGGCATACCACTCCTGAAGCGGAGCATGGCACATCGGCCAGAATTCGATCGAAATCGCGACCGTCCCACCATTGATCGGGATTGGACGCATCCCCGCAAATCAGACGTTCCGCCGTCAATTGTAAACGGTCAAGATTTTGCCGGACTTGAGCCAATCTTGCCGCATCCCGATCCAGGATCGTCAAGGATACATCAGCTAACTCCATGATGTGCGTACTTTTACCGCCAGGCGCCGCGCAAGCGTCCAGTACTCGCATACCGTCCTGTACGCCGAGAAAAGAAGCAGCGAGCTGCGCGCCAGCGTCTTGTACCGTTACCCATCCTGCCGCAAAACCCGGTAGATCTTCCACCGGGACCGGTTGTTTGAGGATGATTGCATCCGACCATAGTTTCTCCGCCGCAATCGCGCTTTCCGCCAATTTGTCGAGATATGCATCGACATTGGTTTTGCGCCGATTCACACGCAAAGTCATCGGCGGGCGCTTATTGCTCATCGCGAGAATATGCGGGAATGTTTGCGGATAGTGTAGGCGTAGCTTATCGATCCACCATTGCGGGTGCGAAAAAAAACCGACTTCGTTTTGGGCTGCTTGCGCCAATAAATCGTCGCGTCGCCGCATAAAATTGCGCAATACCGCATTGACCAAGCCTTGCATTCCTTTGCCATGTTTTAACGATCGCGATGCCGTCACTGCCTGGTTGACCACGGTATGGGGCTGTGTTTTGCTGTATTGCAATTGATATAAGCTGACCAATAGCAAATGGTATAACTGTTTGTCGCGAGGCGGTTTTTCTAGCAATAGTGCAAGAATGGCTTGCAGTTGTGTATAAAAACGCAACACACCGTAGCTTAAATCCTGGATTGCACCTTTTTGTTGCTTCGATAACGCGAGATCGGTGCGCCAGATGGTTTGCAACACCTCGGTCAAGCTGGTACCCGCAAGTACCTTGCCAATCGCGGATGTCGCGACAAGTTGCGTTTTAATCATGCGCCGGCATGGAATCGGACACTGCGGTAAACAATTCGCCAGGCTGTAACGGATTTCCAGTTAAAAAATCGGAGATGCTCAGTTTTTTGCCGCCGGGCTTCTGGATCGTAACAATCCGCAATGCGCCTTCGCCGCAAGCCACAGTAATGCCGTCGCGATCAACTGCTACGATCTCCCCTGTTTTTCCGGCTTTTCCGGTTGCAATCGCCGCTTGCCAAATTTTAAGCGTCAAATGACGGTATTGCGTGTAAGCGCCCGGCGATGGATTGAATGCACGCACTGTGCGGTCGATATGTGCGGCGGATTGGCGCCAGTCGATCTCAGCTTCTGTTTTCGTTATTTTCGCGGCATAGCACGCTTGTTTTTCATCCTGCTTGATCGCCGTCAGTTGCCCTTGCGGCAGCAATTCTAGTACTTGCACGATACTGCGCGCGCCCAGGGAACTCAGTTTGTCGTGCAATGACAGCGTCGTGTCGTCCGCTGCGATGGCCAGGCTTTTTTTGAGCAGCATGTCGCCGGTGTCCAGGCCGGCGTCCATTTGCATGATGGTAATTCCGGTTTCGCGATCGCCCGACAGGATCGCGCGTTGAATTGGTGCCGCGCCGCGCCAGCGCGGCAACAAAGAGGCGTGGATATTCAAGCAACCCAAGTGGGGGATGCTAAGCACCGCTTGCGGCAAAATCAGGCCATATGCGGCAACGACCATAACGTCGGCATGAAACTCCGATAGCTGTGCCTGAATCTCGGGGGTTTTTAGCGTTTGCGGCTGCAATACCGGCAAGCGATGGCATTGCGTGAGTAACTTGACTGCGCTGGTGGCGGTTTTCATTCCCCTTCCGGCGGGGCGATCCGGCTGCGTGAGTACTGCTGCAATCTGATGGTCCGCTTGAATCAATGCATCCAATGCGGCAGCGGCGAAAGCAGGTGTTCCGGCAAAAATGATTTTCATGCTGGGCGGCGATATGAGGCGATGCGCATTAGGGAAGGCTGACGATTTCGGTTTGTCGGCAATTTAAGCGCTGCGCTGTTTTTTCTTTAACTTCGCCAACGTGCGCGCTTGTTTTAAGCGCGACCAGTATTCCACGAATACTTTGCCTGCCAGATGATCCATTTCGTGCTGGATACACACCGCCAATAGGCCGTCGGCATCGATGGCGATGGGTTTTCCTTGCGCATCCAGGGCTTTTACGGAGACCGATTCGGCGCGTTGTACTTTTCCGTAAATATCCGGCACCGACAAGCAGCCTTCTTCATAATCGGAAGTGCCGCTGCTGGCGACAATTTCCGGATTAATTAAAACTAGCAATTGATCGTGCGTTTCGGAGGTGTCGATCACGATAATGCGCTGATGCACGTTCACTTGCGTCGCCGCCAATCCGATTCCGGGCGCTGCGTACATCGTTTCCGCCATGTCCTTGAGGAGCGCGCGAATATTGTCGGTGACTTCCGTGACGGGAGCCGCTACAGTATGTAGTCTTTCATCCGGGTATTGTAGTATCTTTAAAATAGCCATGAAAAATTGCGTAGTTCAATAAACTTAAATTTGCAGTTAGACCGTATGATTGACCGATCATTCTTATGTTCCATTACTTGCCATTGAGGCTGTTCATGCACAAGCGAATTATAGCGTCGATTTTATTCCTAAGCCTGTTTTCTGCAATTGCCGTCCAAGCCGGCGACACGTTGTTGCGCAGCGATACGCCGGATCGGCATGTGGTCGTGCCCGGCGATACGCTATGGGGAATTGCATCGCGATTTTTGAAAGATCCATGGCGTTGGCCTGAAATTTGGGGATTCAATCGCGAGCAAATCAAAAATCCGCATAAAATCTATCCCGGTGATATCGTTATCCTGGAAAGATTGCCGCACGGCAGCCGTCTGCGTCTTGCGGACGACAGCGACGAACTGAGGACAGTCAAATTATCGCCGCAGATCCGAACCGAGCAGTCCAGCCTAGCGGCAATTCCCAGTATTCCTGCAGCGGCAATCGAGCCGTTTTTGAGTCAACCGATCGTGATCGAAAAAAACGGCTTGGATAAAGCGCCCTATATTGTTAGTGCCAGCGAAGGGCGTACGGTTCTGAGCGCCGGCAATAAAGCGTATGTCAGCGGATTGACGGAAGATAAGGGGATGACTTGGCAGGTATTTCGTCCCGGCAAAGCGTTGAAAGACCCGGATCAAAAAGATCGGGTACTTGGTTACGAAGCCGTTTACTTAGGAAATGCTAAAGTCGATGCTTTTGCGGAGATCAGTACGTTAACGATTACGCGCGCTGTAGAAGAAATACTCAAAGGCGATCGTTTGATTCCGGCACCGGATATTGCCTTTAATAATTATGTGCCGCATGCGCCGGATTTTTCAGTCTCCGGGCGCATTGTCTCGGTATACGGCGGTGTTACGGAAATCGGCCATGGCGGTATCGTCGCTTTGAGTAAGGGCGAGCAAGACGGTTTGGAGTTGGGGCATGTGCTCGCCATTTACCGCAAAAGCCAAGCCAAGTCGCTGGAAGGAAAAGTGGTGCAATTGCCGGAAGAAAGAATCGGTTTGGTTTTCGTTTTTCGTGTATTCGACAAGATTTCCTATGCACTGGTTGTGCAAAGCACAAGTCCGATCAAGGTTCTGGACGCGGTCAAAACACCTTGAGATGATGGTTTCATGAAATACACGCCGGATCTTGAATTCTGGTTGCATCTTCATCTCATTGAAGGTTTGGGCGGTGAATCTTTGCGCAGGCTGTTGGTCGCTTTTGGCAATCCCGCCGCCATCTTGTCGGCTTCCGCTGCCGCGCTGGAGCGTATCGTGAAAGAATCCGTGGCAAAACGCATTAAGCAAGGCGCGGATCGAGATAAAATAGATGCCGTATTCAAATGGCTGGACAATCCGGTGAATGCTGTCATTACTTTGGCCGACGACGATTATCCGTCGCAATTGCTCAATATCCCCGATCCGCCGCCTTTGCTCTATTTCAAAGGGCGGCGCGAGTTGTTGCAATTCCCGTCCTTGGCTGTCGTCGGCAGCCGCAACGCCACGCCGCAAGGATTGCTGAATGCTGAAGCTTTTTCCGAATCCGCGAGCGATGCTGGTCTTTGCATTGTCAGCGGAATGGCGCTTGGCATCGATACTGCCGCGCATCATGGCGGATTGCGCGGTCGTGCCGCCAGTATCGCCGTTGTCGGCACCGGATTGGATATCGTTTATCCGGCAAAAAACCATCCGCTAGCGCATAAGTTGGCGAAAGAGGGTGCACTGATTTCCGAGTTTCCGCTGGGAACGCCGGCAATCGGTAGGAACTTTCCGCGTAGAAATCGCATCATTAGCGGCATGAGCCATGGCTGCCTGGTCATCGAAGCAGCATTGCAAAGCGGGTCCTTGATTACAGCTCGTCAAGCGTTGGAACAAGGGCGCGAGGTTATGGCAATTCCAGGGTCGATACATTCACCGTTGTCGAAGGGATGCCATGCGCTGATTAAGCAAGGCGCAAAACTGGTGGAAAATACGCAGGACATACTGGATGAATTAAACTGCGTGCCGCTTGGGCAACGCAAACCATCCCAAGACAATACAGGCGCTACCGATGCAGCGGCTGAAAATATCGCTTTACTTAATTATCTTGGCTACGATGCCGTAGATATCGACACGTTGTGCGCACGCAGCGGCTTGACGGCAGAAGTAGTATCAGCCATGCTATTGACACTTGAGCTCGACGGCCAAGTCAGCAGTTTACCGGGAGGGTGCTATCAACGAATCCAATAACGCATTCCGGTCGCTTGAGAAAACCTCTGATTTGTAAACGCACAGCAACTTATTAGAAGATTTATTATGTTCGATATACTCGTGTTTTTATTTGAGAATTATTTTGATTCGGGAAATTATCCGGATTCGGCGACGCTGACGCGCAAACTTACCATGGCCGGTTTTGCGGACGAGGACATCAGTGAAACGCTGAACTGGCTATCGGAACTGGCTCGTCACGATACCGGAAGTTATTCGGCCAGTTTGGCCGACAACGATTCGTTTCGTTGTTATTCGGCCGATGAAATGGAGCGAATCGATAGCGAAGGACGGGGGTTTATTATTTTCCTGGAACAAAATGGCATCATCAATCCGCTACAACGGGAATTGCTGATCGACCGCGTATTGGCGATGAATGAGAACTCGCCCAGTATTGAAAAAATTAAATTGATTGTTTTAACCGAGCTTTGGATTCAGAATCAACTCACAGACGATGCCATACTGGAGAAGCTTTTGATCGTCAGTGACTCGCATTACCGGCATTGATTTTTCGGTAATCTCGTTTGCTTTATCGACAAACCGGCAAAAATTGAGCGCATGTTACCGCAGTTCGTACCTATGCCCGCAAACTTACAATTCCATATAACTTTAGCGCAATTATTGTCTATCAATAATTGTTCACGGAAGACTCATGACTAAGTCGTTGATCATTGCGGAAAAACCTTCTGTTGCGGCCGATATTGCACGCGTATTGGGGAATTTTACCAAGCATGCCGATTATTTTGAAAACG
>JALRCN010000104.1 GCA_023257295.1 Nitrosomonas sp.
TTCCTGACGATCCAGTAAAGTTAAGCGGGTGCGTTTATGTATGTTCATCTACAGTATTCTCCCAAATACTGTAAACAACGCTAGAAATTCTTACAGCCGACGTAACATATCGAGTTGCTAAGAAATTGGCATTCGGACTCGTAGAGTGTTGCTCCAGGAAAAATTTGTGAAAACACACAAAGGGGTCAAGTCTTGACGTAGCTTAATCATTCGATTAATCTTCCCTCATGTCCCGCCCACTCCGTCTTGAATTCCCCGGTGCTATCTATCACGTAACCGCGCGCGGCAATGCGCGGGAGGTTATTTTTTTAGACGATGACGACAAGCTGTCATTTCTTGCCGTGCTGGCGGAAACCGTTAGCCGCTTTGGTTGGTTATGCCATGCTTATTGTCTCATGGATAACCATTATCACTTGCTCATCGAAACGCCGAATGGCAATCTTTCACGAGGCATGCGTCAAGTCAATGGCGTATACACCCAACGTTTCAACCGCCGCCATGCGCGTGTCGGTCACTTGCTCCAAGGGCGGTTTAAGGCTATTTTGGTGGAACGGGATAGTTATTTGCTGGAACTGTGTCGGTATATCGTACTGAATCCGGTACGGGCCAATATGGTAACGAATATCAACCGCTATCTGTGGAGCAGTTATCCGTCGACTGTGGGCCGCCAGGCAGCGCCGGATTGGTTGACTACGGATTGGGTGTTGAGTCAATTTGGCAAGCGCCGCACATCGGCTCAGCGCAAATATGCAGAATTTGTCGCGCAAGGGCAAAATCTTTCTTCGCCGTGGCCAGCACTCAAAGGACAGGTATTGCTCGGCTCGGCGCAATTTGTCGAGCAAGTGCAGCCGCTGCTTGCGGGAATTCGCGACATCCGGGAAGTGCCGCGCGATCAGCGTCTCGCGCACCGGCCCGACTTGGTGGCTCTGTTCCCGGCGCATGTGTGTAAAAACAAGCAAGCACGCGACGAGGCCATCCGGTGCGCTTATCTTGAATGCGGTTATACCATGGCGGCTATTGCACGCGAAACGAAAATTCATTATTCGACAGTTAGTAAAATCATTAAAGGGGAGCGCTAGATTCATGATGTCAAGACGTGACTCTAAGTTTCTCTTATTGATCGTTTTGATCGGTGCGTTGCTTATTATCATTTGGCATAACTCTCGATCCAAACCGATCATAGCCGACTGGATTGTCATCGCCGCCGGCGATGTTGAAGCAACCGTCGTCAACACCCGCGCCGGTACCGTCAAATCCTGCCAGCGCTCCAATCTCGCGCCCATCTCCGGCGGACAAATCGCCAGCATACGGGTAAAAGAAGGTGATCGCGTGCAAAAAGGCCAGGTCTTGTTGGAGCTTTGGAGCCAAGATCTGCAAGCGCAACAAGAGCTGGCGCAACGCCAGCTTACGATGGCGCAGGAGCGCCGCCGCGAGACTTGCATTTTGGCGGACAATGCCCGGCGCGAATCAATCCGCGTGCAACAGCTGGCCGAGCAGGGCTTTGTCAGCTCGCAACGTGCGGACGATGCCCATGCCAATGCACGTTCCCGCCAAGCCGGTTGCGAAGCGGCTGTCTCCGATATTCAGCGTGCCGAAGCGCAAATCCGTGTTGCTCAAGCCGGAATCGATCGTACTGTCATCACAGCCCCCTTCTCAGGGGTGATCGGCAAGATTTCCGGCGAACTGGGCGAATTCACCACACCATCGCCGCCCGGCATCCCCACCCCACCGACAATCGATCTGATCGACGATACCTGCTTGTATGTCATGGCGCCGATGGATGAAGTCGATGCCCCTAAAATCAAGGTCGGCCTGGAAGCGCGCATCACGTTGGATGCGATGCCGGACACGGTTTTCCTCGGAAAAATCCGGCGTATTGCACCTTATGTCACCGAAATTGAGAAACAGGCGCGCACTGTAGATATCGAGGTGGATTTCGCGCAAATTCCAACCGGCACTTTGTTGCTGGTAGGTTACAGCGCCGATGTCGAAGTAATCCTCGCTCGAAAAGAAAATGTATTACGCATCCCTACGCAGGCGATTCGACAAAGCGATAAAGTCTGGGTAGTCGATACGCAAGACCGCTTGACCGAACAACAATTGGAAACCGGGCTTAGCAATTGGAGCTTTACCGAAATCCGCAGCGGTTTGCAAGCAGGCGATCGGGTATTGATCTCATTCGACCGGGACGATATCGAAGCAGGCGCTGTCGTACAATCCAAACCGCACTGATCATGATCCGCCTGACAGCCGTTACCCGCACGTTCCACATGGGCGATCAAGCGATTCACGCATTAAACAATATCGATTTGCATATCGCTTCGGGGGAATATGTTTCCATTATGGGGCCTTCCGGTTCCGGAAAATCCACGCTGCTGAATATTATCGGCTTGCTCGACCGTCCCGACAGCGGCAGTTATGAACTGGACAATCGATTGATTACCGACTTATCGGAGACGGAACAAGCGCGCATCCGCCGCGAGAAAATCGGTTTTGTTTTTCAATCGTTCCATCTCATACCGCGCCTGACGGCTGCTGAGAATATCGAACTGCCATTGATCCTAAGTGGCATAGCGCCGGAACAACGGCAAGTGCGCGTCCATGCCGCATTGCAGGCATTCGAATTGACGCAGCGCGCAAACCACCGCCCGGCCGAACTTTCCGGCGGGCAACGCCAGCGCGTTGCGATAGCGCGTGCCACCGTCATGCGGCCAGGCGTTATTTTGGCGGATGAACCCACCGGCAATCTGGATCACCAAATCGGCGCGGAAGTCATGTCGTTACTGGAGAATTTGCATCGCAGCGGAACCACATTGATCGTGGTGACACACGACCGCGAATTGGGTGCGCGCGCACACCGTCAAATCGGCATGCGCGATGGCAATATTTTTGCGGATCGGTCCGATGACGCTGCCTGACACGCTGCAAACCTCATTTAAGACCGTACTGAGCTACCGCATCCGTTCGCTGCTGATCGTCCTAGCAATGGCGCTTGGCGTTGCCTCCGTCATTGTGCTGACCGCGCTGAGCGACGGTGCGAGAAATTACGTGATCAATCAATTTTCCTCCATCGGCACCAACTTGCTGGTGGTGCTCCCGGGACGCGCAGAAACCGCAGGATCGTTTTTGGGTTCAGTGTTAGGTCAAACGCCGCGCGATCTGACGCTGAAAGACGCGCAATTGCTAGGCCGCTTGCCGCAAGTTAAGCGCTATGCGCCCCTCAATATCGGCGCTGCGGAATTATCCGCAGCCAATCGCTTACGCGAAGTAACGGTCTTGGGCAGCAACGCCAACTTGATACCGATCCGGCATATGAAGCTGGCACAAGGAAATTTCCTGCCACATGGCACCGAACGCAGTGCTCAAATCGTTTTAGGCGCAAAAATCGCCAATGAATTCTTCCCTCGCAGCCAAGCCATCGGACAGCGCGTTCGGCTTGGCGATAACCGGTTTCTGGTCTCCGGTGTTCTGGCTCCTCAAGGCGAATCAATGGGTTTCAATACCGATGAAATCGTCATCATCCCGATTGATTATGCGCAAACGATGTTTAATACCACATCATTATTTCGTATTCTGGTGGAAGCCAAAAACCACAGTGAAATTGAATCTGCAAAACAAGCCATATTGGCGGCTTTGAAGCAAAGCCACGACGGTGAAGACGACACAACCGTCATTACGCAAGATGCCGTCCTCGCCACCTTTGATCGAATTCTGCATGCACTGACTTTGGCGGTCGGCGGGATAGCAGCCATTAGCCTGATTGTCGCCGGTATTCTGGTAATGAATGTCATGCTGGTTGCGGTCAATCAACGCACTGCAGAAATCGGATTGCTGAAAGCCATTGGCGCCACATCGGTCGACATTCGCCGCTTGTTCTTTGCAGAAGCGATTTGGTTGTCGCTGGCAGGCGCTTTTTTAGGATTCCTGCTCGGTGAGTTGGGCAGCGGGTTGATACGATTCGCCTATCCGCAGCTTCCCGCCTGGGCACCTGCCTGGGCCTCGATTGCAGGGATTGGCGTAGCGCTAGCGACCGGCATTCTGGCCAGCCTGTTTCCCGCCAGCCGCGCAGCCCGGCTCGATGCGGTCAACGCACTGGGTAAACGATGAACGCGGCCGATACTTTCCGTTTCGCTTTCCGTTCGCTGACGGCACACCGCCTGCGCACGTTGCTGTCCGCATCCGGAATTGCCATCGGCATGGCAGCGGTGATCCTTCTGACTGCGATTGGCGACGGCATTCAGCGTTTTGTACTATCGGAATTCACGCAATTCGGCACCAATATTGTCACCATCACCCCCGGAAAAATCAATACCCATGGTGGCTCCTTGGGGGCAATCGGCAGCGCTCGGTTATTGACAATCGAAGACGGTATCGCACTGAAGCAAAGCCGCTATGCGCAATACACCAACGCCAGCGTCGTCGGCAACGCCGAAATCCGCGCACAAGGCCGCAGTCGGCGTGTAACGGCTTATGGTCAAGGTCCTGATTTTGCCGATACTTTCAACATGCAGGTTGAAATCGGGCAATTCCTGCCGCAAGACGATCCTCGCAATCCCAGAGCCTATGCAGTGCTTGGCGCGAAAGTCCGCACCGAATTATTTGGCGACGCCAATCCGCTGGGCGCATTACTGCAAATAGGCGGATCGCGTTTCCGCATCATCGGTGTGATGTCGCCCAAAGGCAATGTACTCGGCTTTGATTTGGACGACACGGTTTTCATGCCAACCGCTCGCGCATTGGAAGTTTTTAATCGCCAAGGTGTGATGGAAATCAACTTCTCATACATTCCGGATATCCCTATCGATGCGGTAGTAAGCGATATCCGCCGTATCCTGGTGGCCCGGCACGGACGCGAAGATTTCACCGTCAAACCGCAGCAACAAATGCTCAACACACTATCGACCGTATTGAATGTATTGAAATTTTTTTTTTATATTTAACTATTATAAATATATCATGCACTCTAATAAGCAAGAACAAATTATCAAAGTTATATATGAACTTATCGATAAAATAATTAAGACCAATAGAA
>JALRCN010000151.1 GCA_023257295.1 Nitrosomonas sp.
CAAAACGACACTTTTGTCGATCATTACATCGAGGTTGAATATGATTTATCGGATGTAATGTTCGTGGCGACGGCCAATACCCTGAATATTCCGCCGGCTTTGCTTGATCGCATGGAAGTCATCCAGTTATCAGGATATACCGAAGACGAGAAACTGAATATCGCAGCACGGTATCTGTTAACTAAGCAGATGAAGAACCATGGCTTGAATGAAAGCGAATTGACCGTATCGCATTCAGCGCTGCAGGATATCGCGCGCTATTACACTCGAGAAGCAGGAGTGCGTGCGATGGAACGGGAGATTTCAAAGATTTGCCGTAAAGCGGTCAAGATGATGCTGCTTAAGAAAGGGCAGAAGAAAGTGAACGTCACTTCGCGAAACTTGGATAAATTTTTGGGTGTTAGGCGATATACCTACGGCATCGCCGAGGAAAAAAATCAAATTGGGCAAGTAACCGGTTTGGCGTGGACAGAAGTCGGCGGCGAATTATTGACAATCGAAGCGGTTGTATTGCCCGGCAAGGGAAAAACGATCACTACCGGCAAGCTGGGAGAGGTGATGCAAGAATCCATTCAAGCGGCATTGTCCGTAGTACGCGGGCGCTCTCATGTGTTAGGCATTGCCGAGGATTTTTATCAAAAGAACGATATCCATATTCATTTGCCGGAAGGGGCGACGCCTAAAGACGGGCCGAGTGCGGGCATCGGCATTTGTGTTGCGATGATCTCGGTGCTGACGAATATCGCCGTGCGTGCCGACGTGGCAATGACTGGTGAAATTACATTAAGAGGCGAAGTATTGCCAATCGGCGGTTTGAAAGAAAAGTTATTGGCGGCGCATCGCGGTGGTATTAAATCGGTAATCATTCCTGAGAAAAATATGAAGGATTTGACGGAGATTCCGGTCAATGTAAGAAACCAATTAACCATTCACCCTGTTAAGTGGATAGATCAAGTCATCGATCTGGCGTTGGAACACAAGCCTGAATTATTGTCCGCTCCAATTGTACAACCGCCGCTGCAATCCGGTAGTGAGGAAAAATTAATCGAAACGGTTATTAAGCACTGAGTTCATGTCAAATCGACGCTGATTCGCTCGTGCAGTCAATGAATCAGCGTTTCCTTAGTTTGAATTCGGCAAATAGCGGAATATGATCCGACAGGCGATGCCAAGGCTGGCCATGTAAGTGATTGCAATGTACGACATCCAATCCGCGATAATAGATTCGATCCATCGATAATACCGGCATCCAGGCGGGAAAAGTGCGTGCATAAGTACCGCGCGTATGCTTAAAAACTTCTCGAACGCCTAAATCCCGGTGCAAGTAGTATTCTGCTCGACCGCGCCAATCGTTAAAATCACCCGCGATAATAAGCGGATCATCGATTGGGACATGCGAATTGATGCGCTTGGCGAGAGTCGATAATTGACGCTCTCTTTCGCGCTCAAACAATCCTAAGTGTACGCAGATGATGTGTATTTTCTGATTGATTCCGATCATCCGAATTGTGCCATGCAATAAGCTGCGGCTCGCATTTCGAAACACCGCAACATTGATGTTTTCCCACTCGATGAATGGGTATTTGCTCAAAATCGCATTACCATGATGTCCTGATTCATAGATAGCATTTTTCCCATAGGCGTAATGATGCCAAACCTGGTCGGCGAGAAATTCAAATTGCCGGTTATTGGGCCAGTCGTCAAACCGATTATTGGATATTTTGCGTTCGCCGTGAACTTCTTGCAGAAAGACGATATCCGCGTCAATATGACGCAATGAATGCTTGATTTCATGTAAGATAAAACGCAGATTGGTTGCACTGAATCCTTTGTGGATATTATAGGTCAGAACTTTTAATGATTTTCCGGGCATAGGATTTTCGAGTTCATGCACTGAACGCGATATGGATCTTTACAGTGACCATCGAATTTTTTCAATTATTAACGCTGATTATAACTGCAAATGGCGCACCGGTATTAGCTCGGCTGTTATTCGGCGATAAATTGAACACTGCGGTCGATCTGGGCTCAGTATGGACGGACAATCATCCGCTATTCGGCGCTTCAAAAACATGGCGCGGAATTGCTGCAGCTTTGCTGGCCACTGCCATGTTGGCGCTGTTTTTGGGTTATTCGGCGCAAATCGGCATTCAGATAGCGGCTTATGCAATTATCGGCGATCTAATGTCCAGTTTTATCAAGCGGCGGTTTGCAATGCCGGTGAGTGCCGCAGCAGTACTGCTCGACCAAGTGCCGGAATCGTTGTTTCCCGCGCTGCTAATGATGACAGTATTTCGTCTTCACCTGGTTTCCATTGTATGGCTGGTGATCATTTTTACTGTCATTGATTTAGTCGTCACCTATTTTCTTTATCGCTGGAGGTTATTGAAAAGAATCGATTAACTGATAGAGAGGATTGCAATGCGCTTCGCTAAAGATCAACTTGTCAATTTGCCGAATCTGATCAGCATGATCCGGATATTAATGGCTCCCGTGTTGTTTTATTTTGCTTTGACACAGCAACCGCTTTGGTTCATGGGTATATTGGCATTTACGGTATTTACCGATGTAGTGGATGGCTTTGTTGCCAGAATGCTGAATCAGATCACTGTTCTCGGCTCTCATTTGGACAGTTGGGGCGATTTTATTATTTACACCACGTCGGCCATCTGCGCCTGGATACTGTGGCCGGAAATCGTGTTGCGCGAACAATATTATTGCATTGCTATCGTACTGAGTTTCACGTTGCCGGTTTTTATTGCATTCATTAAATTTCGCACCGTAGCCGGTTATCATACATGGAGCGTGAAACTGGCTGTAGCTGCAACCATGATTGGATATATATTGCTTTTCAACGACTTACTTGATTGGCCCTTCAAAATAGCCACGCTGCTCTGCTTATATGCTGCCGCCGAAGAAATTGCCATTACGCTGCTGATTCGCCACGAGCAAACCGATATTAAAACGGTGTGGAAGGCGTTGAAACTTAGAGTTAAAGCCTAGTCAAAGGTAATATCGAATGCAGCATGAATAAATTGCCCCGATTGGTTGAACGGCAAATAAGGGGGGATAATCCTGCTCAACAGATTTGTCGTTGCATGCTTCGGCATTGTTTTTTTTGTTGTTAACGTTCTTGTGCCTTGCTAAAATACGCCGTTATTTCTGAAACAACCTTATCATTCCCAATTTACTGCTTTTAAACACGGAAGAATTATGAAAACGATTAAAAACATGGCTATGCTTGCAGCGCTTATTTTCGCCGCACCAGTTGTTTTAGCTGATGACGAAGCGCCTGCTCCTGCTGCTGCACCTGCTACCGTTGAAGAAATTGCTGGCGGTATTTGCGCCGGTTGTCATGGTGCCGACGGTAACAGCATGATCCCAATGAATCCTATCTTGGCCGGCCAGCAAGCTGAATATATTACAAAACAATTGCTTGATTTTAAGGCTAACGGTGAAGAGCCGCCTAAACGCAATAGCCCCGTAATGTCCGCAATGGTAGCAGCACTCTCTCAGGATGATGCGCAAAAGCTGGGTGAATATTATGCGCGGCAAAAACTGACGCCAAGTCAAACTCCCGCTGATGAGAAGTTATTGGCAATGGGAAAGATTCTCTATCATGGCGGTAATATTGAAAACGAAGTTCCTGCTTGTGCGGGTTGTCATGGTCCAAAAGGTACCGGTATTCCGCCGCGTTATCCCGCCGTGGCCGGTCAACACACTGAATACACGATGACTCAATTGGGATTATTCAATACCGGCGATCGTGGCAATGATAACGGTGTAATGCAGAAAGTTGTAAGCCGCATGAGCCCACAAGAAAAACGTGCAGTTTCTGAGTATATTTCCACACTACGTTAAGCATCGCTGTTTAATTCAATGCAATAAAAAAGGCGATTTTTAGAATCGCCTTTTTTATTTTCCGCTATTGCTGTTTCTTACCAGTTCTTGAAAATCTTATCGGCGGCAGCTAAGGTTTTTTCCATTTCGATGTCGCCATGCGCGGCGGACACGAAACCTGCTTCAAATGCCGATGGCGCAAAATAAATACCTTCTTCTAACATGGCGTGGAAGAAGCGGTTAAAAGCCGCTTTGTCGCACTGCATAACTTCTGCAAAACTGGTTGGGATTTCTCGGCTGAAATATAGACCGAACATGCCGCCAATCGATTGTGCGCAAAAAGCAATGTCATGCCGCTTCGCTGCCGCAGAAACCCCATCGACCAATTGTCGCGTTCTGGTGCTTAATTTGTCATAAAAACCTGGGGCTTGTATTTGCTTCAAGGTGGCCATCCCTGCCGCCACAGCGACCGGATTGCCGGATAATGTTCCTGCTTGATAGACCGGGCCTAGCGGCGCCAAGCATTGCATGATGTCGCGACGGCCGCCGAATGCCGCCATCGGCATGCCGCCGCCGATCACTTTGCCCAGCGTGGTTAAATCGGGTTTGATTTGATAAAGACCTTGCGCACAGCCGAGACCGACTCGGAATCCGGTCATGACTTCGTCAAAAATCAATACACTGCCGTTTTGCGTACAGAGTGCGCGTAGTTTAGTGAGAAAACCCGCATTCGGCGCGATCAGATTCATGTTTCCGGCTACCGGCTCGACAATCACGGCAGCAATGTCTTTTCCCCAGTTATTAAAAGCTTGTTCGATGCCTGGGATATCGTTGAAATCCAATACGATAGTATGCGCTGCGGTCTCTGCGGGCACTCCGGCGGAGCTTGGGTTGCCGAACGTCAGTGCACCGGAACCTGCCTTGACCAGCAAAGAATCGTCGTGCCCGTGATAGCAACCCTCGAATTTGATTATTTTGCTGCGGCCGGTAAATCCTCGCGCCAAGCGTATGGCGCTCATACCGGCTTCGGTGCCGGAGCTGACCAAGCTATTGGTCGGCGAATCAACGCCGCCGGACCTGCGTCAATAACGCTCAAAGTTCGTCATGGCCCGGCTTGACCCGGCCACCCAGGGCCAAGCCATGAACGTCAGTGCGGCCACCTGGGTGGCCGGGTCAAGCCC
>JALRCN010000186.1 GCA_023257295.1 Nitrosomonas sp.
AACTAATTCCACCATCTGCTGGCGAAATTCCTCTGGGTATGCAGGTTTGTATTTCTGAGTCATCTTCCTTCTCCTTTACACATAATTTAATGTGTCCGTCAAAAGGGGACAACTCCAACTCCATAAGCGCGTCCTCGTTGCTGTCCAGTAATTTCCTGCAACAGCCCTAATTGTTCGAAATCCCGGATCAAGGCATTCGCTGTTGGCGAACTCACGGGCAGATTTCGTTCAATGTCAGCACAGCGAGTTCCACCAACGCCCGGTTGGCCGCTTCCAGCAGGGTATTGATGGTCGCATCTTCCCACACCCACTCATGATTCACCGGTACCGGCTCGAAACTTTTGTACTGATAACGCTGCCGCCAAGCACCGGCTTTAAATGTTTCAAATTTCATGGGCGATCCTCCATGCCGGGCGGGAATTGGATGTCGAGATGCTCGACGGAAAGTTTGCCGGAGATGAGGCGGGGGAGAAGCATATCTCGCATTTTAGCCAGTTGCGTGTTTACTTTCCCTAACAGATCAGCTTCCGCATAGAGCGGTTCAGCAATTGGCACAAATTTGTTTTGTAATTGTATTGGCGGAATAATGATTTTCTGCTGCGTTATTAAATCCGGCTTCAAATGCAAAACATTCGCGCCATTGGCAAATTCTTTTATGAAATTGGCAAAACCTGAATGCCTCATGTAAGCGTATAAAAAAGTCTTGTGAATGTTTTTTGGTACCAGCTTTACTGTATCAAGAGAGATGACAGCACCTTTCTCCCCTAGATCAGGCATACGAGCAACTCGGCCAATAACTGCCCGGTCTTGTGTCATATCCGTTACGGCCATCACAACATCATTCTGATAAACCACCTGCTCTGGTCTGTACCGTCCTGAATAATATTTCAATCCATCTTCACGGTAGCCACCGCCACGATTAAAGGACTTGAGGTTGACGAAAGGCATCTGTTCTTCATCATCAGTGAGCTCCTCGGCAGCATAGGATTTGCCTTTCGCTAAACTAAAAAACATGGATGCTTTGTCAAAGCTCCATCCTTCTGGTATACCTTTGACGATCTTCATCATTTTGTGTCCTGGAAAGCGCAGACGCACAAACCATTCGCGGTAGATTTCCTCGGCCATCTTTTCCAGCAACGCGATGCGCCGCTGATTGTTTTCGATCAGGTTGTCGAAGGCGGAAAGAACGGCGGCAATTTTCCGCTGGTTCGATTTGTTTGGAAGTGTTGGCAGTGACAGCCGCCGAATGTCTGTGACGTTAAGATGCCCAACTGTTGCTCCATTGGAGATCAGGTTCAGATACGTATTCATCGCCGAACTATTCAAGAGGTAGTTGAGATAGTTTGCGTCTACACCTACATCCTTAACACGAATCAGAACCGTCCTCTGTCCTAAGCAAACCTTTTCGTCGTTCGGAACAATTGCTACATTCCCAACAGGTGCCTCACGAGCCATGATAAGGTCACCAGGCTTTGGCTCTCCTCTGCGCGTCCAAAGCCTGTAGGTATTCTCCGAGATTCGCTGGACATTTTCGAGTATCAATCGCCCTGTTCCAATATTAGGCGTCCGAATCAACGGAAGTCCAAATTCTTCTGTCGGTGCGGTCTTGTGTTCGCAGTCAATGATTGCGCACAAATCACCCAGAACAATTTTCTTTTTGGCCACGTTCATTAGTTTTCCGTGAGTGCCTTGATGTTTTTCTGAATGACTATTTCCAGCAAGTTAGCTTGAGAATTCAGTTGCTCAAGAGACTCATATTGATCAAGCATGTCCTGAATAAACTCTTCTTCGCTCTTCCCATCTTCTTCAATCACCACACCGACGTAGCGCCCGGCATTCAGCGAATAGTCCTGCTCCTGTACATCTGCTGGACTGGCAAGTTTACAAAGGCCGGTGACGTCTTCATATGCCGCCTGAGGGAAACGCACCTGAAGCCAGTGGATGTGTTGGTAGAAAATTTCGGCGCTCTTAACCTCCTTGTGCAGCTCTTTCAAAGCACCCTTGAGTGCATTGGTCTTGCGGTCGGTTGTGACTCGCTTGCCGTCGGCCTGCGCCTGTATCGCCTGCTGCTTTTCATGCTGGCGCACAACCTTGTCCAAGTGCTTTAAACCATCGTGCAGTGCAGCGAAAAAAGGGTCGAATGCATTGCGCAACTGGTGTTGCGCTTGGTTTTTGGTGTTGATGGAAGATTCCTCACTGGCGTTCGGAATGACAGTGTCATTGTCCCGGTCTCCCCGGCTGTCATTTCGTCCCCCTCGGTTGTCATTTCGACTGGAAGGAGAAATCTTGCCACGCGCGTAAGATTCCTCGCAGTCGCTCGGAATGACACCCTGATTTTGTTGCAGGTATTGCTGATAGCGATTCTGCAGTTTATCCAATTCCTTCCAATGCTGTAACAGTTCACTCACAGCTTGTTTACCGTCCGCATCGTCCAGCACATCAAGCAGTTGCGCGCAGACGGGTTCGATCTTTTCGTTGTTATCGACCAGCCGTTCCATGCCCGCGGCGAAATAGTGGTCGATGAGCCGGATGAATTTTTCGCGCCGGCCTTTGTGCAGGTGGCTGATGAGGGCGATGTTCTGGATGTGTTCTTCGCTGAATTCGCGGTGGGCGCGGTCGATCTGGGTGAAAATGTTGCGCGCGTCGATGAACAAAATCCTGTCGTCGCTCTTGGCTTTGTCGAAAAACCACAGCGTCGCGGGCAGCGTGACGGTGTAGAACATGTTCGACGGCAGCGTCAGCATGGCGTAGATCAGGTTGTGTTCGATCAGCGTTTTGCGGATGTCGGCTTCGGAGTGGCGCGCATCGGAGGCGGAATTCGCCATGACCAATGCGGCGCGGCCTTGCGGTTTGAGCGAGGTGGCGAACAGGCTGATCCACAGGTAGTTGCCATTCGGCACGGTTTCCTTGCCTTCGTCGGCTTTTTTCACTTTCGATTTGTTGCGCGGAATACCGTAGGTGTTGAAGCGCCGGTCTTTTTCCACGCTGGAAAGGCTCACGTCGTCGACGTTGAACGGCGGATTGGCGAGCACGTAATCGAATGCGCCGAAGCTGTCATACGGGTCTTCGTAATAGGTGTTGGCCTGCTTGATTTCGCCGCGCAGGCCGTTGACCGCGAGGTTCATCTTGGCGAGCTTGACGGTATCCTGGGTTTTTTCCTGGCCGCAGACATACACGCCGCTGTCCGCGCCTTTCAGTTCATTGCGGTGCGCTGCGATGAACTGGGCGGATTGCACGAACATGCCGCCGGAGCCGCAGGCGGGATCGAACACCTTGCCGCCGTGCGGTTCGATGATCTCGACCATCAGCCGCACCACCGAGCGTGGCGTGAAAAACTCGCCGCCTTTCTGGCCTTCGCTACGGGCGAATTCGGACAGGAAGTATTCGTAAATCTGCCCGAACAGGTCGCCGGTCGCGTTGGCGGGAATATCCGCGAACGTTCTCAGCAATTGTTGCGGGATGGTTTTGTCGGTGCGCGTCAGCGCGGCGTATTCGTCCTTCGGCAGCACGCCTTCGAGTTCCGGCTTGTATTCCTCGATCGCCTTCATCGCTTCCTTGAGTGCCTTGGCGATGTCCTTTTCTTCCGGCAGATTCAGCAGATAATCGTAGCGGGTATGGTCAGGCAGATAAAACCCGCATTGCTCGATGGCGATCTCGGAAACCGGTTTCTCGCGCCAGGTGCCCTGCAGCTGCTGATATTCGGCGAGAATGGCTTTTTCATGACGGCGGTAATTGTTGTCGGCAAATTTGAGGAAGATCAGCCCCAGCACCGGTGTCGCATATTCGCTCGACTTCAGGTCGGAATTCGCGCGCAGTTTGTCGGCGGCGCTCCACAGATCGGCTTCCAGTTTTTTCAGTTGATCTTTGTTCATGGGTTGCTATGAATTATTGTTGTTATTCAGGAATGCGCGGTCGTATAGTATAGGGTTGCCGCCACAGCATTGGAAGCGAATGCAACATGCACATTTTAAACAACCCTGACACCGCGCCATGCATATGCTGCTAAATTCATTCATCGCATTGATTGCCGTATATTTGGCTTTCGTTTTATTGGTGTATTTCAATCAATCGCATTTGGTCTATTTTCCGGAGAAACAGATCGGCAATACACCGGAAGCAATCGGCCTGGGCTATACAGCGGTGAATATCGCCACCGGCGACGGCGAAACGCTGCACGGCTGGTGGGTGCCGGTGGGTGATGCCAAAGGCACGGTGCTGTTTTTTCACGGCAATGCGGGCAATATTTCGCATCGCATCAATTATCTGACGATGTTCAAGCGACTGGGTTACAACACGCTGTTGTTCGATTACCGCGGTTACGGCCGGAGCAGCGGAACGCCGTCGGAATCCGGCACCTATCTGGACGCGCAGGCGGCCTGGCGTTATTTGACTGAAAATGAAAAAATCGCGCCAGCACAGATCGTGCTGTTCGGGGAATCGCTTGGCGGTGCGGTGGCGGCGTGGCTTGCCGCCCGTGAACAACCTGGTTTGCTGGTATTGGCGTCAACCTTTACATCGGTACCCGATTTGGCCGCAGAGATTTATCCGTTTCTACCGGTACGTTGGATCAGCCGTTTTGATTACAACACACTCGAATCGCTGCAATCGATAACCTGCCCGGTTTTTATCGCCCACAGCCCGCACGACGAAATCATCCCGTACCGGCATGGCCAGCGATTGTTTCAGACCGCCCCCGAACCGAAGCAGTTTTTGCTGCTGGAAGGCACTCACAACACTGGATTTATTTTCATGCAACCGGCTTGGAAAAGAACGCTGGGTGCTTTCATGGATCGGCATTTAGCGACCCGGAAATCCGCCTGACCTCAGCAATCGTCGCCTGCCAGGCGAGCATCAATTCAAATACTCAATCAGATAAACACTGGCAAGACTGCTTAGCGGCAGGAGCAGATAGAGCACCGAGAAATACCATTAACGTAATGTTTGAAAACGATTTTTCAACGATATCGCCATCAAGGCGATGCGATATCGCTTTGATGTATCGAATGATTCAATGCACCGTCGGCCCCGCCTCCCGGAATATCGCATCCACCGCCAGCGCATCCAGCCGGTATTCTCGGTTGCAGATGTCATCGTTGACGATGATTTCGCCGAATTCTTTGAGGATCGAATCGGCTTCTTTGCGCCCGAGCGAGCGCAGCATGGCGTATATTTTTGCCGGATCTTCCTTGCAGCCATAGTGAACGGGGTGCGGATCGAAAATGCGGATGGTTTCTTCGTGGAACAGGCGTGTCAGGATTTCCGCCGCAGTCAGGTCGAACAGTTTGTGGTCGTAAATGGTCGCCGCCAGTGCTTCGGTGCGCGCCCAGCCGTCGGGGTCTGTGAGGTCTGCGTTAGGAAGTTTTTGCAGCAGTAATCCGAAAATGGTGTTGTCGGCGGCGATCAGAAACAAGCGCGACGGCAGTTGTTCGGATTGTTTGAAATAGTGCTCAAAAATTCCGGCAATGGTGCCGCCGTCGAGCGGCACGATGCTTTGGTAGCTTTCGCGCATCGACGGCATGTCCAGCGTGAGCACTAATTGGCCATTACCGAGCAAATCGAATACGGATTGCGCGTCAATCGCCGCTTCGCATTTCGCCATGCCGCGCAGGTGCAGGCTTTCGGTGCAATCGAGTACCAGCATCGACACCGGGCCGTTGCCGGTGAGCTGGATGGTCAGGCGTCCGGTTTGTTTCAGGTTTTCGCCCAGCAGCAAGGTGACCGCGCTCATTTCGCCCAACAATTGCGTGACCGGCAACGGGTAATTGCGCCCGGATAGCATGTCTTGCCACACCGAGTCGAGATGCACCACGGCACCGCGAATATCCAAGTTTTCCAGCAGAAAGCGCTGCACGTAGTTACTCATATCCAAAACCTTTGCTTGTGAAATAGTGGCATTATACCCGGATGCTTTGCAGCGCCACCCAGGCTTGTCCGAGTGCGATGGCGCTATCGTCGGGCGGCAATCGGCGGGAGAACAGCAATTGAAAACCGGATACGCTTAAGCGCCGGGTTAGGCCGTGGCACAACACGGCATTGTGAAAACAGCCGCCGCCGAATGCCAGCAATGAAATTCGATGTTGCCGAGCCGCAGCCTCTAGCCATGCTGCCAAGCCTTCGACCAGCGTGGCATGGAATAGCGCAGCTGCGTAAGCAACACCGCAACCGACATCGCGGCAATCGACCAATGCCGCCAGCAGCGGTGAGAAATCCAAATCATTATCTGCGGCAATGCAATAACCATCGGCTAATGCCGAGACAGCGCCATGCTGCTCGGCGAGCTGCTGCAATTGCATCGCTGCTTGCGCTTCATGTGCTTGGATCAAGCTGACACCCAGCAAACCCGCCGCCGCGTCGAATAACCGTCCCATGCTGGAGGTTGGCGGGCAATTGAAGTTACGCGCCAGCATGGCGGCGACGGTGCTTGCCGCCGGTTGGCCGGAAAAGCGCTGCACGATTTCATCGTGACGATTCAACCGGTGCAGCGCGGCGGCGGCCATGCGCCACGGTTCCTGAGCGGCACGATCGCCGCCGGGCAAAGCCAACGGAGTGAGATGGCCGAGCCGCTGAAATTGCGCACCATCGACCCGCAACAATTCTCCGCCCCAAGGCGTGTTATCCGTTCCCAATCCGACACCGTCCAGCGCCAATCCCAATACCGGTTGATCGATGCGATGTTCGGCGCAAACGGCGGCGATATGGGCGTGGTGGTGTTGCACCGCCAGCGCGGGAATACCGTGTTGCTCGGCAAACCGCTGCGCAAACTGCGTGCTGTAAAAATCCGGATGCAAGTCGTGCGCAACGACTTCAGGTTTGATCGGATAATCTTGGCACAGGCGCTGCACAGTTTGATCGAATCGATTGCGTGCATCAATGGTGGCAAGATCGCCGATCGGCGGCGAAACATACGCGCGATTGCCTTGCGTCAAACCAACGGTATTTTTCAGCCAGGAACCGCAGGCGAGAACGGCTGGGGCATCGCTTGCAAGCGGAATAACGGTGTCTTGCGGATTAATCAAGCGCTAAACCTAACAGCCGGTTTCCATCGAGTTTTCGTTCGCAGCGACCCGGCGGCCATTGGCGGCAATCCAATCGCACCAAGCCTGCATGCCATCGCCTTGCGTTGCAGAAAGTTGAATCACCGGCAGGCCGGGATGAACGCGATGCGCATAGCCGATGGCCAAATCGGTATCGAAATTCAGATGAGGAAGCAAGTCGCACTTATTCAACAACATCAGATCGGCAGCGTGAAACATGTCGGGATATTTGAGCGGCTTATCCTCGCCTTCGGTCACCGACAGGATCGCCACTTTATGCGCTTCGCCCAAATCGAAACCGGACGGACACACCAGGTTGCCGACGTTTTCGATGAACAACAAGCTATTGTCTTGCAAAGATAATTGTTGCAATGCGCGACCGATCATCAGTGCATCCAGATGACAACCCTTGCCGGTATTGATTTGCAGCGCCGGAACGCCGGTGGCGCGTATCCGGGCGGCGTCGCGATCGGTTTGCTGGTCGCCTTCGATCACGGCAATCGGAAATTGGTCTCGCATACGTTCAATCGTATTAACCAGCAATGTGGTTTTTCCCGAACCCGGACTGGAAACCAGATTCAGCGCAAAAATGCCGTGCGCCAAGAAATAACGGCGATTTTGTTCCGCCCAGCGATTGTTTGCCCCCAGAATATCGCGCTCGATTTTGACCATGCGCGCTTGGCTCATGCCGGGGGCATGCGCACCCGCGATGCCGGTTCCGAAATGCATCGTTTCCGTGTCGCGATGGGTATCGTGGCTTTCCGCCGCACGAAAGCGCACCGGCTGGTCAGCGCGATGCTGCGTTTGCACCGGTTTGCCGTTGATATGCGTTTGCCCAACGCCGCAGCCGCAAGTTGTACACATGTCGGTTCCTTTATTCCACTTCCAATTCTTTAATCCGCATTTCCTCGCCTTGCGTGACTTTCAAGGCATACTGACCGCAGTACGGACACGCGGTATAGTAGGTTTCGATGCCGCAATTTTGATGACAGTTCTCGCACCGGGCTTTTCCCGCGATGCCGATGATCTCCAGCTTGGCTTTCTGCGCAACGCTGTCTGCCTTCACCGCATCGAAAAAAAACCGCAGCGATTCCTGCTCGACACACGCCAGTTTCCCGATTTCCAGCCACACGGTTTTGACGCGCGAAAATTGCTGTTCGCGTGCAACATCTTCAATCACTTGCAGCAAACTTTCAGCGAGCGACAGTTCATGCATCGGTCATCCCGCAACGGACTGAATCGTCAAGAATCCGCCGTACCCAGCGATCATGATACCGCCAAAACGTATCCAAACGATACGCGATTGGTTTCTGAACCATAGCGCCAAGCCGATGCCGACCAAATGCAGCAGCAGCGTGGCGAGCATGAATCCGGCCGCGTAGGTTAACAGCGAAATATCCGGCGGCATTTCGCTACCATGCGCGTAACCGTGACTAAGCGCAAATAGGGCGATCAAACCGATACCGATGCCAAGTGGCAAATGCTTGCGCCAAGCCAGCAAGGTGCCGAGAACCAGCAGCGACAACATGATGCCATGCTCGGCGAGAATCACCGGCAGCGTTACCATGCCCAGCAACCCACCCAGCCCCATGACGGCGACAAAAACCAAGGGCATCAGCCAGATTGCACGCCCTTGCAGTTGCGCAGCCCATAACCCGACCGCGACCATCGCCAGTACATGATCCAAGCCGCTGAACGGATGCGAGAATCCGTGCAGAAAGCCGTTGTGCGCTCCATCGCCGGTATGCGCAAGAGCCAATGCCGGAACAGTTAGTGCAATGAAAAAGAAAATTGATAAATGGTTTATTTTCATGAATGTTAGTGTTCGGCGTGCCATTGCCGTACTTTGGCGATGGCCGCTTCCAGGTTGTTCCCGGCTTGTTCGCTCAACGGATTTCCCAGTTCAAACGCATGACCGCGGATGCGCAGCAAAAAAGCCTCGGGCGCAGCACAGCGGTAAACTTGCTGATAAATAAACAGTAACGCAGCCGGTGTCAAGGCGTGGCTGGTATAACTGTCGTCTTGTTTGGCTTGTACGATTGAAAATTCAAAAGGTTCCGCGCACGACACATCCGCATCAACGAACAAAATCCGGTCGAATCCCGCCAGATCGGTGGCATGTTCGATCAACAACTGCATGTCCGTAAGGCATGCAGTATCGGTAAGGCGGCATTGCTCAATGCGTTCGATCAGCAACGGCCCCAACGCATCGTCTCCGCGCCCCGGATTGCCATAACCGAATAGCAGCCGCATCACAGCACCACAGGTTTATTGGGAAGCTCATTTCGGCTTTTGTTTTCATCCGGCGGGAAATGCGTTGCCAGATGTCGACCAATGGTTTGAATGCCATCGATGACGCCGGTTTCGAATTGCCGTTGCCGGAATGCAGATTCCATCGCATGGCAAACCGCTTCCCATTCCGATTCCGAGATTTTTGCGTTGATACCTCGATCCGCGACGATCTCAACATCGCGATCCGCAAGCAAAACATAAATCAGCACGCCGTTGTTGTGCTCGGTATCCCAAACGCGCAATTGCGAAAACACGTCGATGGCTCGTTCGCGCGCGCTTTGATTTTTAAACAACGGAACGGCATTGAGCGCAATCTCCACGGCAAAACAAATTTCGCCGCCATGCTGCGTTTCCGATTGCCGAATGGCTTGTTCGATCGCATTCAGCGCTGTTTTTGAAAAACAAAACCGCAATGCCAATTGCCCGGTTGCAAGGTGCCGCAGCCAACGTTTGATCTTCATTTACCACCTCCCCGAAGCGCCGCCGCCGCCAAAACCGCCCCCTCCGCCACCGAATCCACCGCCTCCTCCCAATCCGCCGCCACGATAGCCTTGATCCGGCCAGCGATGGCGTCCACCGCGATAGATGCCGGGATTCGCGTTCAAGAAAAGATTCAAAACGAATGCAGCAACCGCAACGACGGCAGCCATTGCTACTGAAGAAAAAAACATCCACCCGATTAAACCCAGGCCGATACCGACGACTCCCGACCCGATCAAACGCCCCAGAAATACTTGCAGGATTCTTCCCAGCACCAGAGACAAAACGAGCAGCGAAACGAAGCTATCGGTATCGACTTGCGAACCGGACGAGTGCTTGGCGTCGGGCAGCGGCAGCGGTTCGCCTTTGATTAAGCCGATGAGGGCATCGGCTCCCGCGTGGATGCCTGCGGCAAAATGCCCCTGCTTGAATTGCGGTGTGATGATTTCCGCGACAATGCGTTTTGCCTTTGCATCAGACACGACGCCTTCCAGACCGTAGCCGACTTCGATACGCAACGCTCTATCGTCTTTCGCGATCAATAGCAAAATACCGTCGTCCACGCCTTTGCGTCCCAATTTCCAGGACTCAACAACGCGTATGGAATATTGTTCGATGGCTTCGGGCTGGGTTGTCGGAACGATCAGTACCGCGATCTGGCTGCCTTTGGCTTTTTCAAACGCCGCCAGTTTTTGTTCCAATTGTGCAAGCTCTTGTGCGGAAAGCGTTGCCGTCAGATCGGTGACATGTTTTTTGAGCGGCGGAATCGCGATTTCCGCTTGAACGCTAGCAATTGCCAACAGCAATACGCATACAAAACCGATACCGAGCCAGAGCCGCTTTAGCCAAACAACATTGGCGCTTATCGGAGAAGATTTTATGATGGTGTGCGGCACTTAATTTTCAGCAGGAACGGGCGCGCCAAAATCAACCTTAGGCGCGGCGGAAATTTCCTGCTCGTTTTCTACCGTAAAACTGGGTTTGGTTTGATAGCCGAACAACATTGCCGTCAGATTGACGGGAAACGAACGCACCTCGGTATTGTATTCCTGTACGGCTTTGATATAGCGGTTACGCGCCACAGCGATGCGATTCTCGGTGCCTTCCAGTTGCGCCTGCAAATCGCGGAAATTCGCATTCGATTTCAATTCGGGATAATTCTCGGCAACCGCCAGCAACCGGGAAAGTGCACCGGATAATTGCCCTTGCGCATTCTGAAACTTGGCAAATGCTTCCGGATCGTTGACCAACTCAGGTGTAGCTTGGATTCCGCCCACTCTGGCGCGGGCATTGGTTACGCCGAGCAATACCTCTTTTTCTTGCGCGGCAAACCCTTTAACGGTATTGATCAAATTGGGAATCAAATCGGCACGGCGCTTGTATTGATTCAGCACTTCCGCCCAACTGGCTTTGATCTGCTCATCGGTCGCTTGCAGCGTATTGTATCCGCAGCCGCCGATCATCGACGCGAAAACAATGACAACAATTATTAATGCGCTACGCATAATTTTTCCCTCAAGAATGGGTACAACCGATCATCCCTCGAAGCCTCATTGGCGAACCGATCCAATTACTCGATTATTGCAATGCCAAACTTTCCAATGCTTTTTGGTGATTCCACTTGCCGTGAAACAACAGCCCTTTTTTCTCCGGCGTGCGATCGCTGGTCCAGGTGATGTAATCGCCATCCGGCGTGAATACCGGCAATCCGTCAAAACCATCCTTATCGGTTACGCGCACCGGATCTTTGGTGCCGTCCACGTCGACGATATGCAGCTCAAAATTGCGGTGACCGTGCAAGTTAGTCGCAAAAATGATGTACTTGCCGGACGGATGGTAAAAAGGCGCCCACGACATCGCTTGCAAGCGCGTGATTTGCTTCTGGTCGCTGCCGTCGATGTTCATGGTGAATATTTCCGCTTCGCGGCCATTGTCCGAAAAACGCCGCCATACGATTCGCTTGCCGTCAGGACTGAAAAACGGGCCGCCGTCGTAGCTTCTGGTATGCGTCAATCGTTTAACGTTGGAACCGTCCGCATCCATGATGTAAATATCGATCATCGCCGCCGGATTGGCTTTGAACAATGCCGCTTCCTCGTCGGACAATTCACCGCTGTACGCACGGCGGTTGGATGCGAACGCGATCAGTTTGCCGTCCGGTGACCACGAAGCTTCGGCATCGTAACCCAATGTATTGGTCAAATTGCGGATCTTGCCGCCGTTGAAATCGGTCTCGTAAATATCGTAATACTCGTCGTAATCCCAAGCGTAGGACTTCTGCTCTCCCGCCTTACGCCGCTCGATCTCATCAACCATCTTGGCTTTGGCATGCGCATCGTCGTGTGTCGATGAAAACAGCACTTTTTCTTGCAATGGATGCACCCACGCGCACGTGGTTTTACCGGTGCCCGGCGATACCTGCGTCACTGAACCGCTATCGATATTCTTCAAGAAAATCTGATAAAACGGATTATCGTCGGCCACTTCCGCTTGATAAATCATCCACTTCGAATCGGCACGATAATACGCCTCCCCGGCGCGTTTTTCCTTGACGGAGAGCTGGCGTTCATCGGTGATGAAATCGGTGGCATGGATATTTGTTGCCGTCAGAAAAAACAGTGGCAACAGAAAGCTATAGGAGATTATTGAAAAATTTCGCATGGAATTTAAAAATCTTATGGTCGCATAATGGAAAAGCATTTAAACATAGCCACAAAAGGAAAGTAAATACGCAATGCTATAGAATAACCGTCAATAGTGCCGCAAAGTTTTTTATCGAAAAATTATTTAACAGATCGGAAAATGCAAAAATCAATAACCCATAACGCGCTGTGGCTCTTTCTCGTCATCGGTATATTCCATAACATCGCAATCGCTGCAAGCTCCAAAACCTTCCACCACACCATGCAAGTCCAGCTATCGCCGGATACTTCCGAGATCCGAGTCGAGGATCGCATCGAGGTGCCCGATTGGGCGCGTAGTGGCAGCGAGCCGGTCAAACTTGAATTTTTCTTGCACGCGGGGTTGGCGGTTAACGATATTCAGGGCGCAACCATTGAATCAGACGGCAACGAAGTCGCACTCAAATCGCGCCCAATTGCAATCAGGCATTACACCATAACGTTGCCACCCGGCGAGCAGGTGTTTACTTTGCAATACGGTGGCAAGATCCACCATGCGGTGCAAGGGCCTGGGCAGGAATATTCGCGCAGTTTCGGTTCCACACCGGGGGTGATTGCGCCGGAAGGGGTGTTCTTGGCGAGCACCAGCGCGTGGTATCCGCATTTCGGTGACGCGCTGGTGTCGTTTCAATTGGAGATTCAGTTGCCGCCGGATTGGGATGCGGTGAGTCAGGGCGCGCTGTTGCGCGAAGGCAGAACGGATACGGCGAAAACTGTGGCATGGGAGGAAAAACAGCCACAGGACGATATTTATCTGATCGCCGCGAAATTTCATCGTTACACGCAGCCCGCCGGTGCGATGAATGCACAGGTGTATTTGCGCAGCGCTGATCAGCCGCTGGCGCAGAAGTATCTGGACGCGACCGCGCAGTACATTGCGATGTACAACAAACTGATCGGCCCTTATCCGTACAGCAAATTCGCGCTGGTGGAGAATTTTTGGGAAACCGGTTACGGCATGCCGTCGTTTACGCTGCTCGGCTCCAAGGTGATTCGCTTGCCGTTTATCCTGCATTCGTCGTACCCGCATGAAATCCTGCATAACTATTGGGGCAACGGCGTGTTTGTCGATTACGCCAAAGGCAATTGGGCGGAAGGGTTGACGGCCTATATGGCGGATCATCTGATCAACGAGCAGCGCAGCAAGGGTGAGGAATACCGCCGCGATGTGCTGCAAAAATACGCGGATTTCGTCAACCACGAAAAAGATTTCCCGATCATTCAGTTCGTGTCGCGCCATAGCGCCAGCTCGGAGGCCGTGGGTTATGGCAAGACCATGATGTTCTTTCACATGCTGCGGCAGGAATTGGGCGATGGGAATTTTGTGCGCGTGCTGAGGCAGTTTTATAAGCAGTTCAAATTCCAGCAAGCGACTTTCGCGGATTTGCTGGCGACGTTCAATGCAACCACCGGCAAGGATTTTACGCAGCAATTCGAGCAATGGGTGCATCGCGCCGGTGCGCCGGATCTGGTACTGCGCAATGCGGAAGCCGAGCGCACCGAACAAGGATTCAAACTCAGAATAACGATCGAACAAACCCAGCCGGGTGATCCGTATCGCTTACAGGTGCCGATTTCCGTTACGCTCGAAGGCGAGGAATCGGCGGCACAATCGCATATCACCCTTGATCGGCGCACGCAGACCTTCGAACTGGAATTCTCCCGTCGTCCGGTGCGCATCGACCTCGATCCGCATTTCGATGTTTTCCGGCGCTTGGATAGTCGCGAAATTCCATCGGCCTTGTCTCAAGGATTCGGCGCGGAAAAGCCGTTGCTGATTTTACCGTCACGCGAAAACAAATCCATTCTGGAAGCGTACCGCGCCCTGGCGGAAAATTGGCAGAAAACCCAATCGAGCCCGCTGGAAGTGATCGGCGACGATCAATTGCAGACCTTACCCGAGAATCGCACTGTCTGGATCATGGGATGGCAGAATCGATTTGCCGATGCGGCAATGAAAAATCTGGCGGATCGCGGCGCAGCCTATCGCGACAACCAAGTACAGTGGGGCGAAAAGACTTATCCGCAAGCGGATCACGCAGTTGTTTTGACCGCGCGGCAAGCGTCCCATCCGGATAAAACGCTGTTATGGGTCGCTGCCGACAGCCCCAAAGCCATCGCCGAACTGGCGAATAAACTGCCGCATTACCGCAAATACAGTTACCTGGTGTTCAAAGGGGATGATTTGACCAATATCGACAAAGGTCAATGGCCAATCACACAATCACCGCTGATACAATGGGTTGCGCAGAAAGACGGCCATACGCCTCACACGCAGCAAGCCGGTGCCACCAAACCGCGCCGTGCATTGGCGAAGCTTCCGCCGGTTTTCTCCGAGAGCCGCATGATGGCGGATATTGCGCACTTGGCCGGCGAATCGTTCAAGGGTCGCGAACTGGGCACACCGGAGCTGGATGAAGCAGCAGCGTATATTGCCAAGCAATTGCAGCAAATCGGCTTGAAGCCTGGTGGCGATAACAATAGTTATTTTCAAACCTGGCAACAGAATGTCGGCGCACCGAAAGGCGCTATTACGCTGCGCAACGTGATCGGCATTTTGCCCGGCACCAACCCGCAACTCGCAGAGGAAAGCCTGGTGATCGGCGCACATTACGATCATCTCGGCATGGGCTGGCCGGATGTACGCGCTGCGCATCGGGGAAAAATCCATTACGGCGCGGACGATAACGCCAGCGGCATTGCCGTGATGCTGGAACTGGCGCGCCATGCCATCGATAAATGGCAACCGGAACGCACCGTCGTTTTTGTCGCGTTCACCGGCGAAGAAGCCAATCTGCTCGGTTCCAAGCATTACATCCGCAACAGCAAGAACTATCCCGCCGACAAAATTATCGCGATGTTGAACTTGGATACCGTCGGGCGGCTTGGGAATAACCCGGTCACGGTATTCGGCACCGGCACTGCACGTGAATTGGCGCATATCTTCCGTGGCTCTGGCTTTGTTACCGGCATTCTGGTCAACGCGGTGCAAGACGATTTCGGCTCCAGCGATCAAGCGGCGTTTATCCAAGCCGGTGTTCCTGCCGTACAATTCTTTGCCAGCGCACACGAGGATTACCACGCCCCCGGCGATACCATCGACAAAATCGACTCAGCCGGACTGGTCAAAGTCGCCGCCATCCTGAAAGAAGCCGCCGAATATCTGGCCAACCGCATCGAGCCGCTGACCGTCACGTTGCCCTCGAAAACCGCACCCCCTCCTCAACTCACGCAACCGGAATCCACCGGCACACAAGAAAAACGCAAAGCCAGTCTCGGCACGGTCCCGGATTTCTCATACCAAGGCGAAGGTGTGCGCGTGGACAGCATCCTCCCCGGCTCTCCGGCACAACAAGCGCAGTTAAAATCGGGCGATATCCTGATCAGGCTTGCCGGGCAAGCAATCGGCGACTTGGCATCGTATGCGAATATTTTGCGCGCGCTGAAGGTGGGAGAAAAAGTGGAATTGCGGTTTATGCGAAACGGTCAGGTTAAGGCGATCGAAGTGGTGCTGGCGGAGCGGTGATTATTCCCATTTTCATTATTATCAATCCGATCAATTGGACATAATCTGTAAGAATTTCTAGCGTTGTTTACAGTATTTGGGAGAATACTGTAGATGAACATACATAAACGCACCCGCTTAACTTTACTGGATCGTCAGGAAATCTGGCGGCTCTACCAAACCCGAATCT
>JALRCN010000189.1 GCA_023257295.1 Nitrosomonas sp.
CGGCATGCGCTCAATCCGAGCAGGGATAAGCACACCGCCGCCAAAAACAAGTAACGGGAAATCCGCATGCCGGTTAGCCCCTGAGCGGCGGCAATGGTTCAGCCTTTGGTACGAATTGAAGCGCTAAGCCGTTGTTGCACCAGCGTTCCTTCCGGGGGAGCGGCCCGTCCTTGAAGACATGGCCTTGATGGCCTGCGCATCGCGCGCAGTGATATTCGGTGCGCAATATGATCAATTTGAAGTCGCGTTTGGTGCCGATGTGCCCCGCGATGGGTTGGGTAAAGCTTGGCCATCCGGTACCGCTTTCGTATTTATGCTGACTTTCGAATAATGGCAAGTGGCATGCTGCACAGATGTAAATTCCTTCGCGGTGTTCGTAATTGAGTTCACTGCTGCCGACTTCCTCGGTCTGTTCCTCGAATAAAACACGGTAAGCTTGCGGCGAAACCAATTCTCGCCACACCTTGCGAGGCTTCTTGAGCCGATCGACAGTCGGCTGCATGGCAATCTCCGCAAACGATGGCATGGACGAAAGCGTGATGGACGGAAATACGGCAATCAAGCCGATTCCTTGCAAAAAATTCCGTCGTTTCATAAAAATATCCTCATGTCATTGAGACAAAAACACCATCGTTGGATAAACAGCGCGTGCAGATCGATTTTACTCTCTATACCGTCATGCCGGTTTACTTGTAAATCCTGTATCATTTCACTTTTAAGATATATAGCTTAGCTCATATGAAAATTACTTTTCTGGAATTTGAGCAGAATATTGCCGAATTCGAATCGAAAATCGAGGAATTGCGTTTTGCGCAAGACGATTCCGCATTGGATATTTCGGCGGAAATAGCAAAGCTGCAAGCCAAAAGTCAGGCATTGACCAAAAACGTGTATGCGAAGCTGACGCCGTGGCAAATTTCACAAGTCGCCCGTCACCCGCAACGCCCTTATACGCTCGATTATATCGAGCATCTTTTTGCCGATTTCGAAGAATTGCACGGCGACCGGAATTTTGCGGACGATCATGCGATCGTTGGCGGATTGGCGCGATTTAACGGTCAAACCGTGATGGTAATCGGTCATCAAAAAGGACGTGACACGCGCGAAAAAATCTATCGCAATTTCGGCATGCCGAAGCCGGAAGGGTATCGCAAGGCATTGCGCCTGATGCGATTGGCCGAAAAATTCTCGATTCCGCTCATTACCTTTATCGATACGCCGGGTGCATACCCCGGCATCGATGCGGAAGAGCGCGGGCAATCCGAAGCCATCGGCAAGAATCTTTATGTCCTTGCCGAGCTGCGGGTACCGGTTATTTGCATCGTCATTGGCGAAGGCGGTTCCGGCGGTGCTTTGGCAGTTGCCGTGGGTGATGTGGTTCATATGTTGCAATATGCGACGTATTCGGTGATATCGCCGGAAGGCTGTGCGTCGATTTTATGGAAAAGCGCGGATAAAGCACCCGAGGCTGCCGAAATCATGGGCATCACCGCAGATCGTTTGAAAACGCTGAACTTGATCGATACGGTGATCGCCGAACCCATCGGTGGTGCACACCGTGATTATCCGGCGATCATGCAGTCGGTTAAGAGCGTGTTACAGGAATCCTTACGTAAACTGCAAGACCATTCGGTGGAAATCCTGCTGGAAAAACGCCTTGCTAGGCTCATGGCTTATGGTTCGTTCAAGGAAGCCAAAGTCGAATAGCGTTCTTTCCGAAGCGCGGCAAGTATTGCTTGCCCATCTCAAGCCGGACAATCGTCTGACCGTCGCGCTCAGCGGCGGCGTGGATTCCGTGGTTTTGCTGCATGCGCTGGTTACGCTGGCTAAAGAAATGGCATTTACCTTGTCGGCGGTGCATGTCAATCACGGTATCAGCGGCAATGCGGCGCAGTGGGGTCAATTCTGCCGCGATCTTTGCCGTCGCTATGGGATCTCCATTGATGTTGCCGATCTTAGATTGCCCAGAGAAAAAGGCGCGAGCCTCGAAGCCGTCGCTCGGCAGGAACGCTATCGTATCTTCAGCTTACTGCGGGCGGATTATGTGGTGCTGGCGCAGCATTTGGACGATCAGGCGGAAACATTATTGCTGCAATTGTTGCGCGGTTCCGGAATTAAGGGATTAAGCGGTATGCCGACGGTTAGAAAACAGAACGTGCGCGATGCGCCGCAAATTCTGCGCCCTTTGTTGCAGGTTTCTCGCGATCAGATAGAGGCTTATGCGTGGCAAAACGGGCTTGATTGGATCGTCGACGAAAGCAACGACAGTACTGCTTTCAGCCGGAATTTTTTGCGTCATGAGATTTTTCCGTTATTAAAAAAACGTTACCCCGGTTATCTCCAAACTTTTTCTCGGGCCAGCCGCCATTTGGCGGAAGCGGGATCGCTATTGGACGAGTTGGCTGAACTGGATAGTCGGCATTGTCTGGTTTCTGGAAGGTTGCAAATCGATGGTTTGCGAAAGCTGAGTGCGGCACGTGCCAGAAATTTGCTGCGCTATGTTTTATCGCAACAAGGCGTCATGCTTCCTAATACGGTAAAGCTTGAAGAAATTTTGCGGCAAATTCTGACGGCGCGCTCGGATCGCCGATTGTATCTGTGTTTCGGTGATACCGAAATTCGATGCTTCCAGGGTGCTGTGTATGTTCAATCCCATCAAAACCCCATTCAACAATCTCAGCCGTGCACATGGAACGGCGAAGCGGTTCTGGCGCTCGATGATCTCAACGGAGCACTACGGTTTGAGCAAATCAGAGGGCAAGGCATCGATCGGCAAAAAATGCGCGCTACACGAGTTACTGTGCG
Organism: Nitrosomonas sp.; assembly: GCA_023257295.1. Taxonomy (GTDB): domain Bacteria; phylum Pseudomonadota; class Gammaproteobacteria; order Burkholderiales; family Nitrosomonadaceae; genus Nitrosomonas. Next base: position 2,806 of record JALRCN010000189.1, read on the forward strand.
TTTGCGCAAGGGAGGGGAGCATTTCAAGCCGTACTGCAACCGGCCTACCAGAAGCCTGAAAAACTTACTGCAAGAAGCGGCGATTCCGCCGTGGCAACGCCATAGATTGCCTTTATTGTTCTGTGACGAACGCCTTGTATGGGTTCCAGAAATCGGTATTGATTGTGAATTTCAAGTAAAATCGGACGCGCTCGGCGTGGTGCCGTTATGGGATGTAAAAATGAATAAACTTGGAACAATAAAATGATTCTTGTCACTGGAGGCGCAGGATTTATCGGCAGTAATTTTGTTTTGGATTGGCTGGCTCAATCGGATGAGGCGATTGTCAATCTCGACAAATTAACCTATGCCGGCAATTTGCAGAGCTTATCTTCGATAGCAAACGATCCGCGTCATATTTTCATACAGGGCGATATCGGCGATGCCGAGCTGGTTGCGCACATTTTGAAGCAGCACCGGCCGCGAGCGATTGTCAATCTGGCGGCTGAAAGCCATGTCGATCGCTCCATTCACGGACCGGAAGATTTTATCCAAACCAATATCGTCGGCACATTCCGTTTGCTGGAATCGGTCCGGGCTTACTGGAACGAGCTCGATGCCGCGCAACGGCAAAATTTCCGTTTTTTGCATGTGTCCACCGACGAAGTCTATGGTTCTTTAGCGCAGTGCGAACCGGCTTTCACCGAGCAGCATCGCTACGAACCCAATAGTCCGTATTCCGCCAGTAAAGCATCCAGCGATCATTTGGTGCGCGCTTATCATCATACTTACGGCTTGCCCGTTGTTACCACGAATTGTTCGAACAATTACGGTCCATATCAATTCCCGGAAAAGCTGATTCCGCTCATGATCGTCAATGCGCTAGCGGGAAAACCGTTACCGGTTTACGGCGACGGGCAGCAAATTCGCGATTGGTTGTACGTTGCCGATCATTGCAGCGCGATTCGCCGCGTTTTGGAAGCGGGAACAACGGGTGAAACCTATAACATCGGCGGTTGGAACGAGAAACCCAATATCGAAATCGTACAAACCATTTGTGCATTGTTGCAAGAAACCTGTCCAGGTTCTTCTTTCAATCAATTGATTACCTATGTGAAAGACCGCCCAGGTCATGATCGCCGTTATGCCATCGATGCAACCAAAATTGAGCGCGAACTCAATTGGAGGCCTGCGGAAACCTTCGAGACCGGCATTCGCAAAACAATCGATTGGTATCTGAGCAATCAATCCTGGGTGGCCGATGTGCAAACGGGGGCTTGCCGCGATTGGATCAAGAAGCATTACGCCTAGGCGCAGCCATGAAAATATTATTGTTTGGGAAAAACGGTCAAGTCGGCTGGGAATTGCAGCGCAGCCTGGCAGCGCTGGGGGAGTTGGTGGCGCTGAGTTCGGCAGACCGGGATTTTTGCGGCGATTTATCCGATTTGACCGGCATCGCGCAAACAGTGCGTGCCGTTGCGCCGGATATTATCGTTAATGCCGCTGCGTATACTGCTGTCGACAAGGCGGAAAGCGAACCGGAATTGGCGCGAACGCTCAATGCCGATGCGCCCGCCGTACTGGCGCAAGAAGCAAAAAAAATAGGCGCGTGGTTGGTACAGTATTCGACGGATTACGTGTTTAACGGTGCCGGCGATTCGCCGCATACGGAGACCGATGCGACGGATCCGATCAATCGTTACGGCCAGACCAAGCTAGAAGGCGAACAAAACATTCAGGCCGCCGGTTGCGCGCATTTGATTTTTCGCACCAGTTGGGTTTACGCCGCTCGTGGTCACAATTTCATCAAAACAATCCTGCGCGTGGCGCAACAACGCGACAAGCTAGTCGTCGTAAACGATCAAATCGGATCTCCGACCGGTGCCGAACTGATCGCGGACGTGACGGCATGCGCATTGCTTTCGCTCAGACATGAACCGGAAGTTTCCGGCCTGTACCACCTCACTGCGAGCGGATACGCGTCTTGGTACGATTTCGCTAAATTGATACTGGAGCAAGCCGAACATACCGATCTTCCACTTAAAGCCCGGGCGGTTAATATAGAACCCATTACCAGCAATAACTACCCGCTGCCTGCCAGACGTCCGTTGAATTCCCGGTTAGGCACGGACAAATTGGAGCATACCTTTGGTTTGCAATTGCCAGCCTGGCAATTGGGAGCATCGCGTGCAATTAACGAAATTGTGAGCGCATGAATTTTGATTGAGTGCACAAGCGCGGCAAGTTTGTTAAGACTTTCCATCCCTTGTGTACGGATTTCGGATTTCAGGAAATGCGATAAAAACAGGATCAGATGCGGTGCGCTTTTAGACTTTAAAGCGCACTGTATGACTTATTGATGCAAATCGTAAGGATTATGGTTTGGATTCAATGGCGAATGCCGCTGTGGCGCTTCGGTCACATTCTTCCAACCTTCTGTTGCCATTGGTATGGGTGGCCCTGACATAGAGATTCTCTGCGAAGGCTGCCTTGTCGCATACGCCGATCATGGCGGCAACGCCCACATTTTTGGTGTATACATCGTTAGTAACGGAATAACCATCATGTGCTTGCGTGACTGACCAGGTCAATATCAGGCATAATCTGCTGTTGAAGATCGGCATAACAGCCAGCCATGCAATGTAATTTCAGTGCTTTGATCGACAGATGTTCACGATAAAACATCCGCCGTATCTTTCCATACATAACCATGGTAATCACCTCTTAAATTCTCTTGCCTAAAATCTAGGCAGAATACGTGAATTACCTGGTCAATTTTTGTCCGGTGTCAACAGATCAAGCAGTTACAACAGTCCAGACTCATGTGCCTGCAAATCGGCATGATAGCTTGATCGCACCATCGGGCCGCAAGCGGCGTGGCTGAAACCCATTTCGAGCGCGGTGCGTTCAAATGACTTGAATCCATCTGGAGTGACGTAGCGCATCACTGGCAGGTGGGCAATGCTCGGTTGCAGATATTGACCGATGGTCAGCATCTCCACGTTGTGTTCGCGCAAATCGTGCAGCACTTGTAGGATTTCTTCGTCGGTTTCGCCCAGTCCCAGCATCAGGCCCGATTTGGTCGGAATATGCGGGAATTGCATTTTGAAATCTTTCAGCAGTTTTAACGAGTTGGCGTAATCTGCGCCGGGGCGGCATTGCTTGTACAATCGCGGCACGGTTTCGAGGTTGTGGTTCAAGACATCGGGCGGGCA
>JALRCN010000055.1 GCA_023257295.1 Nitrosomonas sp.
CGCCCGCAGTGACCGATGCGGCACGGGGCATGGGCATGACGGGGTGGCAGCGGCTGGTGAAGGTGGAATTGCCGCTGGCACTGCCGGTGATCTTGGCAGGGGTGCCCCTGTCCACGGTGATTTCGCTGGCGACGGCGACGATCGGGTCAACCGTTGCGGCGCGGACGCTGGGCGAAGTGATCATTGCCGGGCTGCTGTCGGGCAATACGGCCTTTGTGTTGCAGGGTGGGCTGGTGGTGGGGGTGCTGGCGGGTTTCTGAACGCCAGGTTTCTTGCCGGACTGACTTCCCGGAGGCTTGCGCGAAGGAATTGCGCCGCGCGGTTGACCGCCGCCACGGCCATTTTTTATCGGCTCGGCTTTGATGCGGGGATCCGGTTCAAATCCGGCAATCACCTGACTGGGCAATTCGTGCTTGATCAGTTTCTCAATGGCTGTGAGTAGCTTGGTTTCATCGACGCATACCAGCGACACCGCATCGCCTTCCGCGCCGGCGCGGCCTGTACGGCCAATGCGATGCACATAATCTTCAGCTACATTCGGCAACTCAAAGTTGACGACATGCGGCAATTCACTGATGTCGATGCCGCGTGCGGCAATGTCGGTCGCAACCAGCACTTGCAGATTGCCGGTCTTGAATTTTGCCAGTGCCAGCGTGCGCGCCGATTGACTTTTGTTTCCATGAATCGCCAGTGCGGGAATACTATTTTCCGTCAGAAACTCGGCTAACTTGTTGGCGCCGTGCTTGGTTCGGGTAAAAACCAGAACTTGCGACCAGCCGTGTTGCTTGATCAGATGCGCCAGCAATTCCTTCTTGCGGTCGCGATCGACCGGGTGCACGACATGCGTGACCTTATCGGCAATCGCATTGCGACGTGCTACCTCAATCAATACCGGTTTGTTGAGTAAAGTATCCGCCAGGGCTTGGATTTCATCCGAAAATGTCGCCGAGAATAATAAATTTTGCCGTTGCTTGGGTAATAACGCGAGTATCTTTTTAATATCACGGATAAATCCCATGTCCAGCATGCGATCGGCTTCATCCAGCACCAGAATTTCGATCTGCGACAAACTCAGTGTTTTTTGCTGTATGTGATCCAGCAGTCGACCGGGCGTTGCAACCAGAATATCCACGCGGCTTTTCAGGCGGGTGATTTGCGGATTGATGTTGACGCCGCCGATCATCATCATTGAGCTTAATTTTAAATACTTGCCATAATCGCGCACGCTTTCTTCCACCTGTGCCGCGAGTTCGCGCGTCGGAACCAGAATCAACGCCCGGATCGGCGGGCGTCCACTGGATGGCCCTTTGATGCTTTTGTCGGAAAGGCGGTGCAAAATGGGCAAGGTAAAACCGGCGGTTTTTCCGGTGCCGGTTTGTGCGCCGGCGAGAAGATCGCCACCGGCCAGCACAGCGGGGATGGCTTGTGCCTGAATGGGAGTGGGGTTGGTATAACCGCATTCCGTGACGGCACGAATAATTTCATCGGACAAGCCGAAAGTAGAAAAAGACATAAAGCTCCAGAGGGGTTAACGGTTCGTCATGCTAGGAGTCCTGCCGGACTTAAGCAATCGTGGCGAGCCAAGTGGGAGAACGCATGCAGATTTTATTAATTTTGAGGCGAACGGTTAGTCTATGCAACGAAAAATTGAGGAAATATGAGCCGTTATCCCATTGGTGCAGTAGATTAGCCTTAAGTCCAACAGGCTTCTAGGCTATTCAACCCAGCGAACCTGCATGCATCCTGGCAGAAATTTTTCACACGAACAAAACAATCTTTGCATTATACGCTCAGGTGGTGCATGAAAGGAGCGTAACTGTTATGTCAAGACCTGGTGCCTTGATGTTATGATTCTAATAAGGATTTCACCAATGCATTCCAACGACATGAATTAAAAAGTTTCCGTCTCTCCGTTAGAACATTGCTTATTCTTTGGGCAAGAATCCCGCCATAAATCATCAGCTCTTCTATATGCATACTACTTTGAATATGCTGATTGCAACGAGCTGAATACAATCCTAAGTTTTCAATCTTATGAGATTTATCTTGTGCTTGATTTCGTGATCTCAGATGACCCCATTCATATTTGATATAGTTTTTATCCCAATCCTTGGGAGAATTCCAGCAAAGTGGAAGCTCAGTACCTTCGACATGAAAGAATGGCCTATGATCTTGCGCCTCAAATAGCATTTTTATCATTTCTGATAAATTATCGAATGATGCTTTGAAAGAAACATTAAAACCGGAGTTTTTGAGATGTGGAATCAACGATCTTATTAAACGCTCAATATTTTCATCGCGTAGCTCGTACGAATATGCATCAACATTTTCAGATAATGCTTTTCGGTGATCAATGAGCTTCATTTATTTTCCCATTTTTTAACTCGTAAGGTTCCAATAAGCGTAGCGCATTGCACCACCAGCCGCCCAGTGCAATGCTATTGCTCCCTACTGAATTCATCAATATACGCCTTCACTGCCGCCACATCCGCATCCTTCACCACGAATCGTTGCGGCAAGCTCTCCAGATTTTCGAAACCCGCCGGGCGTTCCGGTTCTCGTCCAATGGCTTCCTGGATGCTTTCGGCGAATTTCGCTGGTAATGCGGTTTCCAGGCAAATCAGCGGTACGCCGGTTTCTCGGTGCACTTGGCCAACTTTGAGGCCATCGGCGGTATGGGTATCGACCAGAATGTGGTAGCGTTGGTAGATGTCACGGATGGTGTTGATGCGCGCGGCGTGGTTGCTGCTGCCGGAGACAAAGCCGTAGTCTTGTATTTTTGCGAACAGTGGCGTTTGCGATAAATCGAAAGGCTGGCCTTTGTCGACCGCCGACCACAGTTCTTTGACTTGCTGCGCGTTGCGCCCGGTCAAATCAAAAATAAAGCGTTCGAAGTTGGACGCTTTGGAGATGTCCATCGACGGGCTGCTGGTGTGTTGGGTCTCGGTCGTGGTGCGTGGACGATAGACGCCGGTACGGAAAAATTCGTCGAGTACGT